>JBGTNB010000045.1:0-37971 GCA_041743285.1 Gemmatimonadaceae bacterium | reverse complement strand
ACCTCGGTGCCGCCGAAATTGCTGCGCGCCCACTCCCCGGCACGCATCGACCTGTCCGCGGCGGCGATTCGGCGCACGCGGGCTAGCATCAACGCGAATGTGAGCTCGGCCGCCGAAACGGTGTTCCCGGCCGGCGCATTGAGTACGGCAATACCGCGCTCGGTGGCCGCCGCCACGTCGATTGTGTCGACGCCTACGCCGGCACGTCCGATCACCTTGAGGCGCGCTGCGTAGGCGAGTGCCTCACGCGGAATCTTCGTTGCGCTGCGCACGATGACGGCATCGACCGGCTCGATCGCGCGAGCAAGAGCCTCGCCGGCCAGGCCCTGCTGCTCATCGAGTTGAAAACGTGGATCGTCGCGAAGGGGTGCCAGTCCGTCGAGGGAGATTTTGTCGGCAATGAGTACGCGGAAAAGTCCCTTGGCGGTCATTGAACGAGCACCTCCTCCAGCTCTGCCAGGAGCGCGTCGAGGGATTCGACGGAGTGATCGCCCATGTGCCCGATTCGAATTGAGCTCTCCTTGAGCGTGCCGTACCCGCTCCCGATCGTGAATCCGCGCGCCTTTAGCGCGCTGGTCACTTCCGGTCCGGTGCGACCGGGAGGAAGCGTTATGCAAGTCACCGTCGGCGAGCGAAAACCTTCCGGCGCCAGCACCGCGAGCGGTGTGTCTCGTGCCGCCATCCGGTCCACCCACTCCCACACTCGGCGCGCCATCGCCGCGTGCCGCTCCCATCTCGCCTCGACGCCCTCTCGGGCGATTCGCTCCATCTGCACCGCGAGCGCATGCAGAAGCGAAACGGCTGGAGTATTGGGGGTTTGATCCTTCAGGATGTTCTTCTCGAACTCGACGAAGTCGAAGTACACCCCTCGCGCCGGATTCATCCTGGCGCGCTCGAGGATCCCCGGCTGCGCAACGCCGAACGCCAGCCCCGGAGGCAGCGCCATGGCCTTCTGTGATCCGGTGAGCACGAAGTCCAGCGACCAGGCATCGGCTTCGACCTGCGCCCCGGCAAGGCCCGTCACGCTGTCGACGAGCAGCACCACGTCACCCGCTTCGTGCGCTACGCGCGCCAGGTCGCGGATCGGATTGAGGGCACCGGTCGATGTTTCGCTGTGTACCACGGTGACCGCATCGAAACCGCCCCCTTTCAATGCATCGGCGAGCATATCAGGAGTGTGGACCGAGCCTAACGGTACTTCGAGTGCCGTGGCCTCGAGGCCGCAGGCACGGGCGATCTGAAAGAACCGGTCGCTGAACGCTCCATTGACTAGTGACAGCACGCGCCGGCGCGCGCCGTTGCGGAGCGCGCCTTCCATCAGCCCGGTGGCCGAGGCGGTCGCGATGTAGACCGGCCGGCTGGTGCGAAAGAGCGCGCGCAAACCGGGCTGGACTCCCGCCAGCAGCGCCTCCATCGCTTTGCCGCGATGTCCGATCATTGGCCGAGCCTGAGCGGCCAACACATCTGGATGGACTTCGGTTGGACCCGGAAGAAAAAAGCGCCCGAACGCGGCGTTGTCGGTCAAGGTATGGGAAGACAATTGGAGTGGGTCGAGGGTTGGATCGAACGGGAATGCCTAACGCGTACGCGATGGCGCTGCTTCGTGGTCATCGCGCTTCACCGGAATGCGATCGCCCATCTCTCCTGCGACGCGACCGAGAAGGGCGCGGCCTTCAATACTGCGCGGCTGGGTACCGCCAAGCGCCAGCGCCAGGACGGGAGCCAGCGATCGCTCACGAATGACCGCATCTGCCGCTGCAATGACGGCGTCGCGAGCGATCACACCGGCAAAGGCGATGAACGCATCGGCCGGCGGCCGCGCCTCGAGGTCGGTGATTCCGTCGCCGACGATCATAACCGGAGGGAGAAGCGCACTGCCCCACGACTCCAGCTGGGCACGCTTGCCCATCGTGTATGCCAGCGGTGAAGCGTCGTCCCAGCCGGCGTAGTCGCCAAGCCGGTCGAATCGCACATCCACCGCCGCCACGTGCTCGTCAGGCACACCAAGGGCGCGGGCGACAGCAAGGACGGCTGGCCGCAACCCTCCGGAGACGATCCGCACCGCAATCCCTTCGGCGCGGAGCGCCGCGACCGTCTCGCGGGCGTCTGGAACGAGCCGCTCCACGTACAGTCCGCCGAGGGCGGCGAGCGTGTCACGTGAAGGGCGCACTAGAGCAAGGCGCCGCCCGTAGACTTCCTCCAGCATCAGCTCGCCTCGCATGGCAGAATCAGTCAGCGCTGCGATGGCGGCCCGGTGGGGGCCGGCGAGCTCATCGATTCCCTCCGCGGCGGAGAGTGTCGAATCGCAGTCGAAGACCACGGTGGAGAAGCGGGGCACGAAGGGAAATGTAGTCGAACGGCCCAGTCATGATCCCACCGCGGGCGTTCGGAGATTTGAGTTTCGGCCCCGAAAATCGTATCCTCCCGACTCATGGGCTCGCCTCCGCTTTGTCCGGCGGCAAAGGGCCGAGCGCTCAGGTCCTCCGAGGAATATGCGAATCATTGCCACCCCGCGCGGCCGACTAATCGCCGCGTTCACAGTTTCATTGCTCTGGGCGGCCATGGCGCTTTGGGCGGTTCCATCACTGATCCGAAGCGCCTACGCCGGCGAGTCTCTGGCGGTGCTGAACCGCCTGATCCAGGGACAGGCCAATACTCCAGTCGAGGCGTATCTGGAGGATTGGCAGCAATTTGCGTGGAACGTTACCTGGATTGTCGTCGTTCTGGCCGCGCTCGCGGTTACCATTACATTCCTAGCCCGGCGAATGCGCGAGCTCAATCGGAGCGAGCGGCATCGTTCCATTGCCTTTCAGTGGCATGATGTCCTCGTGCTCGCCATCTGGACCGGAATCGTGGCCGGTCTCGCGGAAGCCGTCAATGGAATCGTGCGGCACCGCATCCAGCACCTCCCCACAGGTGAAGTCGTGTCTGCCGAGCTCTTCTGGCTCGTGCCGCTGGCGGCCTCTACAACGTTTCTGGCGCTCGGCCTTTTGCTCATCGCCATCGATAAGTTGCTCCCGGCGCGCTTCAAGGTTCTCCGAATCGCACCGCCGCTGTTCGCCGGCCTCGCCGTGTACAGCCTCTTTCGCGCGTTAGGCGTGGGCCTGGCCAACATCGCCGTAATCGTTCTCGCGTCCGGTGTCGCGGTCGTCACCATGCGAGCGTTCGTCAAATACCCGGGATCCATCAGATGGATGATTCGCAGAACGACCCCATGGATGATTGGCGGACTTATAGCGTGGGCGATCATCATTCCGCTGTGGCGGCGAGCAGTCGAGTCGCGGATCATCGCTGCCCTGCCCGACGCGGCGCCAGACGCACCGAACGTTCTCATCATTATCTGGGACACTGCTAGAGCGCTCAACCTGTCACTGTACGGATACGAGCGAGAGACCACCCCAGAGCTCGAGCGGCTTGCTGCGAGGGGAGCGGCGTTCGAGCGGGCCTTCAGTACTTCTTCGTGGTCGCTTCCCTCGCACGCCAGCATTTTCACCGGCCGATATCCACCAGAGATGTCGGTGGGTAGACAGATCCCCCTCAACGACAGGCACCCCACGCTGGCCGAAGCGCTGGCGCGGCGGGGCTACGCGACGGGCGGATTCACGGCGAACCTGTTCTATGGCTCGAGTGACTACGGAATTGCCCGGGGATTTTCGTGGTACGATGCCAGGCCCGCCATCAACCTGACAGTCATCGCCCACACCTGGTGGTTGTCACGGACGAGCGTTCAGGACCTTCGCAATAAATTCGGCAGGCGAGGACACATGCTTCGTCGCAGAGCGCATCACGTGAATGGCGCACTGCTCGACTGGACTTCCCGGCACTCTGACCGGCCGTTCTTTGCGGTAGTGAATCACTTCGATGCCCACGAGCCGTACCTGCCGCCGGAACCGTTCAACCTGGCCTTTTCAACTACACAGCCGCGATACTGGTTCACCGACGAGGAGCCCTTCCTTTCTGCCGAAGTACTCTCTCAGCTAAAGGACGCGTACGATAGTTCGATCCGCTATCTGGACCACGAGCTCAGCCGCCTCCTTCAAACGCTGGAGGAAAGCGGTGAGCTCGAGAATACGCTGATCATCCTGACCTCCGACCACGGCGAGGAGTTCGGAGAGCACGGCGTGGAGCACTTCGGTCATGCTCGCAGCGCCTACGCGGTATCACTGCTCGTGCCGTTGGTCGTGGTCTATCCGCCGGGAATCTCTGCGGATGTGCGAGTACGTGACCCTGTGAGCATCCGGGACATTCCGGCCACAGTGATGGACGTACTGGGCGCGGCGGATTCTCATCCCTTCCCCGGCACTTCGCTGGCGCGCTATGCGAACGGAAAAGTCACCGACGACGAGCGCGCCGAGCCGAGGCTATCCACGGTAGCGAGGCATCCGTGGGGAGACGAGAACTCGCGGTGGCCGGCGGCCAGGAGCGACCTGTTCTCGATCGTCGCCGGAGATCTGCATTACATCGTGCATGGGAAGGACGAGGAGCTTCTCTACGACCTGTCCGCAGATGTTTTCGAGCAAAGGAATCTCGCGGACTCCGCCGAGGTGGCGCCGACGCTCGCCCGTATGCGGTTCGTGCTCGACAGCATGGTTCGATCTGAGGATGGAAGCCGGCGGGTTCGCGCCGTAAGGTAGCGGGATCAGCGAAGCCGCTTGGCGGCGGGCCGCGCCGCGGCCTGTGGTCGTTATGCGCGACAGCCCCGGGCCCAGCGCAACGCATTCGCGATGCCGGTACTAGCCGGGCGCCCGCGGGGAACTTCACGGGCAAACCCGCTCGTCAGCGGGAGGCACCTAGTTTGCCCGCGAGCGCTTCTACGTCGATTCCCATGCGCTCCGCAATCGCCGGCAGATCTATCACATAGGGCCGGTCGGGCAACGGCTCGGTGCGAAAGAGGATGCCACGCGGAATGTCGAATACTCGGGCGGCGGGCGGCGTCGGCGGGCGCAGAGCGAGATGCCGGCGGTGAACGGAACTGTCCGACACATACACGGCGAACTCTCCGTCCTCGGCGAGAAGCGTGGCGCCGGGCGCCGGAGGATCCTCCAGGCGTTGGAGCACGTAATTCGTTGGCGCGTCGGCCGGGCGCCGGTTGGCGTAGTACGCCAGAACGAGTGGCGAAGATCCCAGACTCGCCTCGGGAACACGCGGATCCCAGTCGTAAGGCACTACTGCACTCAGCAGAGTGGACGCGCGAAACGCCCCCGGGTCCATCTCGTGGTAGCCAGCAACGCGGAAATCGATCGACTGCGATACACTGCGAGTCACATCTAGCGGTTGCAAACGAGGGGGTAGCGCAATCGCCAGGCTTGCGATTGCCGCTGCTCCCGTTGCAATGAGAAACTGGCGCCGGCGCCCGGAATGCCACACGTCCAGCCGCCAGTAGACCACGAGCGGCAGGAGCATCGCCGGGATGTAATAGTGGAGCGACGCGTGCAGCTGGACATAGGCGAACAGGAATGCCGCCGCGGTCGTCAATGTAAGCGCCTTCGCAAGCTGATCTTGGCGACGCCAGGCAAACAGCGCAATCGTTGGAAGTATGCCGCACGGCACGGCGAGGAACAGAAATCGCCTGACGTCAGTCAGCTGAAGGTACGCGAAGCGCCTGACCAGACCTGCCAGTCCGTATTCTCCCCCTGGCCCGGGCAGGCCGAGCGCAGTGAGGATCCGCGGCACGATAGCGCCGAGCAGAATGCACCCGACAAGGGCAACCATGGTAATCGACAGCTGGCGAAGGGGCAGCGGCCGCCGGGACACCACCACGGCGATGACCCAGAAGCCTATCAGCAGAAAACCGTTAGGTAACGAAAGGTGTGTTAGCAGCGCGAACAGCACCAACCATCCGGTTCGGCCCTGCTCGAATGCGAGGACAAAACCAAGAAAGCAGGCGATGAGGAGCGAATCCTGCGTGGCCGGTAACGCAATGTCCGCCGCGTACGGAGCATACGTTGCGCTGAACGACGCGGTCACGAAATACACGATGAGCGCCAGCCAGAGAAGCCAGCACTCGGCGGCGCGCGGAACGCTGCGCCGCACCCCGATCAACGCGTAGAGTCCACCGAAAAGCGCCGCCAGGTACATCAGGATCGGAAGGCGAGCAGACACTTCGAGCGGACCGAACAGCCGGATGAACCAGGACGCGGGATACGCGTAGAGCATCGACGTCAAGCCGGGAAACCCGGCGATCTCGCCAGCGGCGGGATCCCAGAAAGGCAGCGCCCGAAACAGCAGCAGGCGGGCCGCCTCGAAGGCGTGAGCACCGTCGCCGTTGAAATCCTCCCATAGAAACTTTGGCGAGAAAACGAGAAGGATCGCCGCCGGCACCACGATCGACGACACGATCGCAGCTTTGGCACCAGGAGAACCTAACGGCCATGCCATGCGAGCGCCCCGAGTCAGGCGAGTCAGCAGCAGTCCGCCGGCGCCTATCGTGCAGCCGAGCACCAAGAGTCCGAATGACAGGCCGGTTGGCGAAGCGCCCAGCGCATGCGCGACAGCGGCAACCGACGCAAGCAGTACCAGCGACAGCGCGCACCCTTTCAGCAGCCAGTCCCCAATGGTGGTGACCGAATTCATCGCCAGGGCGAGAACGAGGCCGGGCGACAGAAAGAGGATGCAGGCTGAGATTGCGGCTAGCGGCGCCGCTACGTACACGGTGACAGCGTCGGCCACCCCGAACTGGGGAAATGCTTCCCGCGCCAGCGGATGAAACGTCACGGCGGCCGCCACCGCCTTACGAAGCAGCAGCGCCGGAAGCGCACTCGCGATAAGTACGGCCAGGAGTCGTACCGCGCGCTGTTTCGTAATGGATGCGTCGACGGTGGTGGTACTGGAAGCTCCGACGGTCTGCTCCGCCGCCTCTGCGCTCACAGAGCGCCCGACTCCGCCGCGGCCATCTCCGACCCGCTCAACCTTTCCGAGCTCGAGGACCGGCGAACTACGGCCATGTAATGCACGGAATAAATGCGCGCAGAGCTGCGCTCGAGCCAGCGCTCGATACCCACTGCCGCGCTCAGGAAGGCGCGCGGAAGGAAATCGGGAAGGAACGTGAAGAACTCGACCCGCTCAACGCGGAGCCCCTCCACCGATTCCCAGTGCGCCGGGTCGATCCAGTGCTCTATCCCCTCGTCGATACTTCGAAGAATGGGGAACAGATAACTCATGTAGAGCCGGAAAAGAGGATTCCGAGGATTGGTTTCGTGGATGACAAATACACCTCCTGGGCGAAGCACTCGCGCGACTTCGCGGCACGCCGCGCGTTGCTCGGCGTGACCTCCCAGGTGATGTAGCACCCCAACCGTGTAGATGAAGTCGATGCTGCCATCGGCAAAGGGCAGGTCCAGCGCGCTACCGGTTACCGAAGACAACCCACCGGCCCCAGCTTCGCGTACCAGACCGTAGGCCGGATCTAACCCAATGACCCGGTAGCCCTTTTCGCGCAGCGCGCTGGCCTGCAGCCCGAGGCCGCAACCAAGATCGAGACCGATCCCGGCGCCTGACGCCGGACCCAACGCCGATTGCAGGAGAGCCGTCTTGCGCTTCAGCAGCAGCTCCCAGATGTGCGGCGAAAACTGATCGAGGTACTCGTCGGCGATCGCATTGAAGTGAACAGGTTCATCGGGGCGAGCGCTCAGCCGACGGGATTCGAACACGAGAAATATGCCCCCGATCGCCAGCGTTATGCCCGCGGTGAAGAGGCGGAAAACAGAGACCACGGCTACCGCGGTCGTCACGGCGACCCCCAACCCTTCCAACTGGACTATCGCAAGCGAACCTGTTGCGGCCATGCCCGCTGGCATTAGACTCAGGCCGCCGCCTAGCGTGGACGCGGCGAAAACGCGGGCTCCCGCCACCGCGTCGAGGGGCACGTCGAGTCCGAGCGCCGCGACCCAAACGACGAATGCGGCCGGCAGCCACGCAAGAATGGAAAGCGCGAGAACCGGGAGCACGACACGTGACTCGCGCAAGCGGTTGAGTGGCCCGACCTTCGGGAGCTTTTCGACAGGTGTACCGCGGATCAGGACCGCCGCCACCAGCGCCAGGACACCCAGCGTGGCAACTACCACCCAGGAGCCCGTTAGGGCCGCGGCTCCCAGCAGCCCGATGGCGACGAAGTCCATGACGCGCTCCACCAGCCAGACCGGCAACGTCAAGCGTATCGGCACACCGTACTGACGTCGGAGAAGAGCACAACGCAGCGTCTCGCCGACATATGCAGGGGTGGCGATCCCGGCGAGCGATGCCAGATAGATCGACAGGCTCGGGCGGGTCGGCACGCGGATACCCAACCGCCGGAGCAGGTATTGCCAGCGAAGAAACCGGAGGAAAACGCAGCTGGCCGTGATAGCCAGCAATGCGACTCCGTGTGCGGGTCCGAGCCGCCGCATCGCGCCGAGCAGCTCCGGTCCGCCGGCATACCGTACCCAGATGGCCACAATGACTGCGCCAGCCAGGAACAGCGCGGTCATTGTGAGACGAGGGAAGCGTTGCTTCATCTCGGAGGGAAGAATTCTTGGAGATTCGATAGGGAGCGACGGCCTCCAAAGCACGTCCGGTGCCGCGAAAGGGCGCGTGTCTCCCGAAGGGGAACCACTTGCCGATCCGGTGCGTCGGAACCGGCCCCGAACCGCCTAAGCGCTATTTGCCGCCGCAGTATGCATCGCCCTAGCTGTGCGGGCAAGCCGATTCATTGCTTTGACGGATAGCCCAAACCTCGAAGTCCGTAACGAGTCGTACGAGCACGGGATGGCTTGCTGCGCGCGAGGGTGTTCCAGCCACCGAAACGGCCTCGGATCGGCGAGAAAACAGCTTGTAGTGTCACGCTCGGTGATGTACCATCGCAACACCTAAGCGGTGAGAATTGCAACATTTCCCGGGCCAGTGGGGGGAATGGAACTTGCGAATTTTGGCGATCCTGCAGGTTCGCTGTGCCGCCCGATCCACGCTATGCGTCAGGTTGGAGCGCAGCATCCCACATGCTCCCGAACCAAACCTCCAACCAGGGAATTCAGCCCGTGCCAATGGACCGGTCCGGAGTCCGGCAGCGGGCTGTTAGCGACTCATGACTTATCGAGTGATCAGATTTGCAGCCCCCATCAGCAAGGGATCCTGGTGATGGCCAAACCACGGGTCGTGATACTGGGCGGCGGTCCCGCAGGTGTCGGGGGCGCATACTACCTGAGAAAGCGTGACCGGGCGAACGTCACCTTACTGGAGCAGCAGGAAGTTCTTGGCGGAAACGCAAGCAGCTTCGAGATCGATGGTATTCACGTCGACTTCGGTAGCCACCGGCTGCATCACGCGTGTGACCCTTCGATCCTGGCTGATCTTAAGGAGGTTCTCAACGGGGACCTCGTCAACATGCCTCGCCATGGAAGAATTCGGTTGCGAGGCAAATGGCTGCACTTCCCCTTGAAGCCAGTGGACCTCATGCTTCGGCTCGACAAGAGGTTTGCGGCCGGGACGATGCGCGACATGGTGGCGCGGACGCTCTTCAAGGACAGGGATGAAGGAGAAACGTTCGCTTCTGTGCTCCGCGCAAGCCTGGGCCCGACGATCTGCGAGCACTTTTATTTTCCGTACGCGCGAAAGCTGTGGGGCGCAGAGCCGGAAACGCTTTCCGGGATCCAGGCGAGAAAACGTGTTTCGGCCGGCACGTTCAAGAAGCTCCTGAAGCGCTTGGTCAAGCCCCCAGGCGCCGGTAATTACTACTATCCGAAGAAGGGCTACGGCCAGATCACCACCGCACTCGCGGACGCGGCGACGAAGAATGGTGCTGAAATCCTGACGGGCTGGCGAGTTACGGCGCTCGAGCGCGGCAGCAATGGAGGCAGCGCCTGGACGGTTAGGGCATCGCGTGGCGAGGAGACGCGGACGTTTCAGGCGGATCACGTCTGGTCGACCATACCGACACCGATCGTCGCCCGCATGATCAAGCCGGCGGCACCTAGCGAGGTGCTGGAAGCCGCGTCGGCCATGTCCTACCGGGCAATGGTGCTGGTCTATCTGGTGCTCGATGTGGACCAGTTCTCCACCACGGACGCCCACTACTTCCCAGAGGAGAACGTCTCGGTAACGCGCGTCTCCGAACCGAAGAACTACGCGCGGACCGTGGAACCAAAGGGGCGCACGCTGCTCTGTGCCGAGCTGCCCTGTCAGGTGGACGACGCGCTCTGGCGCATGACCGACGCCGAGCTCGGTGAGAAAGTAGCGGGCGACCTTGCGCGCGCCGGAATTCCGTTGCCCAAGCCTCCGGTGCGCGTGGTCACGCGCCGTTTGAAGCAGGCTTATCCGATCTACCCGGCTGGCTACGAGGTGCCGTTCGGCGTGCTCGATGCCTGGGCGGACTCGCTGCCGGAATTCCTGCTCTACGGTCGTCAGGCGCTGTTCGCGCATGACAACACTCACCATGCCCTTTTCATGGCTTCGGCTGCAGTCGAATGCCTAACGGAGAGCGGATTCGATCACGCCAAGTGGGAAGGATACCGCGAGATCTTCGCGACGCACGTAGTAGAGGACTGAGTATGGCGAGCGTGACGTCGAGCCCGACGGCGACGGCGGAGCGAGTTGAGCCGACACCCGTGATGTCCGCACCCACGCATGTGGCACACGAGGAGCGCACCCCCTGGGTGTTGCTGGCACTGCTGGTGGCCGCAGCCACCGTGCTGCGTCTGATAGGGCTGGGCACGGAGCTGTGGCTCGATGAGATGATCACGTATATCATCTCGATCCGGCCGCCGCTCCTCGAGCTCCTCACCGTGTACAAGGGAGACAACCAGCACCCTCTCTACTCACTGTTGGCGCACTTTACCACTTCGGTCCTTGGCGACACGCCATGGGCAATGCGGCTCCCGGCGATGCTGTTCGGTGTCGCCTCCGTGCCAATGCTGTTCATGCTGGGCCGGCGGCTGGTATCGCAACGGGAAGCATTGCTCGCCGCGGCACTGCTGGCCGCCTCATACCATCACGTTTGGTTCTCCCAGAATGCGCGCGGCTACTCCATGCTCGCCTTTTGGGCGATACTTGCCACAGACCTTTTACTGCGAGGGATCAGGGAAGAGCGGAGGTCGCTATTCGTGGGCTATGCGGTGGTGGTGGCGCTTGGGATATACACCCACCTGACCATGGTATTTCTCGTCGCCGCCCACGGTATTGTGTGCGCCTGGATGGCGTTCTCGCCGTGGGTAAGCCGGCGGCTCGACTGGCGTCTGCCGTTCATCGGGTTTGCAATCGGCGGGGTGCTGACCTTTGCCCTGTACGCGCCGATACTTTCCCAGGTACTGAACTGGTTCATGAACCGGCCGTCGAGGCTGATCAGCGTTTCGACTCCCGAGTGGGCGTTAGGTGAGGGTCTTCGAATCCTCAAGATCGGACTTGGAGCGGGATGGAGCATCCTGGTGGCCAGCGCGATATTCGGCGTGGGACTGGTGAGTTACGCGCGCCGGAGTCCGCTTGCGTTCGCGCTGTTCGTGGTGCCCGGCGCGACGACGATGGCCGGTGCTCTGCTTGGACGCGGGACGATGTATCCGCGCTTCTATTTCTTCCTGATCGGCTTCGCTATGCTGATTTTGGTGCGGGGCGCCATGGCCATCGGCGAAGCCGCGGCGCGCTGGATTGCCCGGGGCCGGTCCGGCGAGCGACCGGGCATTGCGCTCGGCAACGCTCTCGTCGCGCTCATGATCCTGGCGTCGCTCATGTCGCTCCGCTACAACTACGCTCATCCAAAGCAGCCCTTTCTGGCTGCGGCGGCATACGTAGAATCGAACGCAGGGCCTGGGGAGCAGGTAGCCGTGGTGAACGCCTCACGCTTCGCCTACGTGGAATACTATGGAAAGCCGTGGAGTCCCATTGCGAACGGCGAAGAACTGAGCGAAATGCGGGCTTCTGGCGAACCGGTCTGGCTGGTTTACACCTTTCCACGCTACCTCGAGCTCCAGGCTCCGGAAGTGATGGAGACCATACGCCTGGAGTGCGGCAGCGCGACGAAGTTCGACGGTACGGTTGGCGACGGCGATGTTTTCGCCTGTGAGTTGCCTTCGGCCCGGACAGCAACATTCTGACCTCGAGTCGGAGACAATGCTCAAGCTGATCATCCAGATCCCTTGCTTCAACGAAGCCGAAACGCTTCCTGAGACGATCGCCGCGCTTCCCCGCTCCATCCCTGGAATCGACGTCATCGAATTTTTGGTGATCGATGACGGGAGCAGCGATGCGACCGTCGCCGTGGCCCGCGCGAGCGGGGTGCACCACGTCGTGAGCGCATCGCGTAACCAGGGTCTGGCAATGGCCTTTACGCGCGGGCTGGAAACTTCCGTACGGCTTGGTGCTGACATAATCGTCAATACCGATGCCGACAATCAGTACCATGCCACCGACATCGCGCGCCTCGTAAGGCCCATCCTGGACGGCAAAGCGGACCTGGTCGTCGGCGACCGCCAGGTGGGGCAGCTTCAGCACTTTTCCCGAATCAAGCGCAAGCTCCAGATGCTGGGAAGCTGGGTAATCAAGCAGGCATCCGGACTCAACACGCCTGACGCGACCAGCGGCTTCCGCGCCCTGACGCGGGACGCTGCGCTTCAGACGCTCGTGCTGAGCGGGTACTCGTACACGCTCGAGACGCTGATTCAGGCGGGCGCGCGCCGCCTTGCCGTTCAGTTCGTGCCGGTGGGCGTGAACGCGAACACGCGTCCGTCGCGTCTGATGAGGAGCATTCCGCACTACATCAAGAACTCCGGGATCACCATCGTCAGGGCGTACACGATGTACCGGCCGCTGCGAGTGTTCACGCTCGCCGGGCTGATTCTGCTCGGGCTCGGAATGATACCGGGCATCAGGTTCATGTACTTCTACTTCACCGGTCACACCTTCGGTCACATCCAGTCGCTCATCCTCGCCGCGATTCTCATAATCGTCGGGTTCCAGGTGCTTCTGATCGGGCTGCTCGCGGACATGATCGCCTTCAATCGCAAGATCATGGAAGAAACACTGTACCGTACGCGCAAACTGGATGTGGCACAGCGAGAGGCGATCGCCACCGGAGGCGAAGAGTCCGAGGCTTCGAGGCATCCGGCTGCAGCCGCCGAGCCCCGGCTCTGGTGAGCATGACGACGGGCGCATCGTCCATCGCCCGCGCGACGGACGCGGCGGAATCGGTGGAGTTGCCGGACCGGCCGGTAATATCCTGGAAGCGTGCCGTATTTCGAGTCGGCGGCAGCCTCGCTCTGCTAGGCGCGATCCTGGCTCTGCTGCCGCTGGACGAGCTGTGGTCCGCGATGCGCCGCATACCGCTACCGATCTGGGCGGCGACGGTGGCCGTCTACATGGCCCTTCATCTGATCGGCGTGGTAAAGTGGCGGATGCTGGTGAATGCCGCGGGAGCAGGGCTTTCCTTTCTGCACGCGGTGCGGTGCTACTACGTCGGCCTTTTCAGCAACACGTTTCTGCCGTCGGTCGTTGGCGGCGATGTCGTAAGGGCGGGGATGGCGCTTCGCCGCAGCCGCTCCAAAGCGGGCTTGGTCCTGGGCAGCATGGTAGACCGCATTCAGGACGTGCTCGGCCTTGCGGCGGTTGCGGGTATCGGCGCGCTGCTCCTTCCGACCGCGCTCGACGCGGGCAGCCGCCGCGTATTCTGGGTGCTCGCGGCCGTCTTCGCGGTGGCGGGAATTGCCGGAATCGCGCTCCTCTGGCTGCTGCCAGGCCGACGGTTTCCGTTTCGCGTAAGGCGCAAACTTGTTCGAATTCGCGGTGCCTTCCGTGCCCTGTCCCGGCGGCCGGGCTCCATGGCCGGCGCCTTCCTGCTGGGTATGGTTCTTCAGACGTTGCAGGTGGTGCTCAACTTCTGGCTAGGCGGACTTGTCGGACTCGACGCGCCTTTTCAGGTTTGGTTGTTCGTGTGGCCACTGGCCAAGGTGGCGGCAACGCTGCCGCTGACGCAGGGAGGAATAGGGGTGCGCGAGGCGGCGCTGGCCGCTTTATTCGCTCCGTTCGGCGTGCCGGCGGTGCTGGCGGTCGCGGTCAGTCTGGTTTTTCAGGTGGTGATCATTAGCGGTGGACTGATCGGCGGCCTAATGTCATTGTTGTTAGGCCGGCGTGAGACGCCGAGAGCGGACGCCGCTCGATCGGCGGGCGCCAGCGGTCCGTTGGTCGCGCCGCCACTGTGAACGCGGCAAAGCCGGCGGCGCAGCCGCGGCGCTGGCTGCGGAACGTGCCGCGGGATGGCACCGCCGTACGACTCTTCTTCACCACCTGCCTGGTCTACGCGATTCACTTCGCGCCCGACGTGGCGCGTGAGGCTTACCTGGCCATAGCGCTCGGCGAAGATCTATCGATTCGAGTTGACAAGTACATGGGCCTTCATCCCGACATCTTCGAGATCGAGGGACGGGGCGCGTACATCAACAACAGCCCGGGTGCGTCGATTCTGGGCGCGGTGCCATACGCCGTCGCGCGTCCGGCGTTCGAGATGCTCTTTCGCTGGAAGCCTGGTATAATAGCTCCAAAGCCCCCGGCGACCTACGACGACCCGCGGCCCAACCGGAATCGATTCTTCAACGCGGTCCGCGAGCGGGGACTGGACATCAAACTGGGGCTGGCGGCCGCGGTGATGCATGCCGGCTTGATGGTGCCTATCGGTGCCGCGGCGGTCGTGGCACTGTTCGTCCATCTGAGGGGAGTGCTGCGCGATGAGCGAACGGCGCTCTGGCTGGCCCTGCTCTATGCGTTCGGTACACCGATTTTTTTCCGGTCGGCGTTCCTGAACCAGAACGTGCTCATCGCGCACGCCGTTCTTTTTGCCTATCTGGTGGCTTCGCGGCTGGCGCGGGACCATCCGCCGGATGCGGCGCCTCAACGGCGCCTGCTCGCGATGGGCGCGCTGCTGGGTTTCGCGCTGCTTTGCGATTACAGCGGGATGCCGCTGATCGTGGCCTTCGGGCTCTGGGCAGTCGGGATGGGATGGCTGAGGAAGGGCCCGCTCGAGGGCGTACGGTGGGGCGCGCTATTTTCAGCCGGAGCGTTAGGCCCGATTGCGATCCTGCTCGCATACCAGTGGGCGGCGTTCGGCCATCCGCTGTTTCCGGCCCAGACGTACATGCCACCCACGCGCTACAGTGTGTTAGGCTGGAACGGCTTCATCTGGACCACGCCGGAGCTGCTCTGGCGCAACCTTCTCGATCCGCGCTACGGGCTGCTGGCCTTCTGCCCCATGTTGGTGCTCGCGGTGGCCGCGCCACTACTCCGCCGCCGTAATGGAGGACCCCGGACCGACGAACTGTGGCTGATCTTCGGTGCCGCGGCGGGGCTATACCTGTTTCTGTCGTCCGTTGCATTCGCCTATCTGCAATGGAATTCCGGCGTACGCTACCTCGTGCCGGCCGTCCCGCTGCTCTTCATGGCGCTGGTGCCCGTGCTGCTGCGGCTTCCGGTGTGGGCGCGCTGGACGGTCATCGTTCCGACGGTCTGCATTTCGTGGAGCGTCTCGATGACTCGTGACTCGGTGCCGGGAGCGCTGTACCGCATCTTCCTGATCGGGTTCGAGCTGCCATGGCTGACGGTGCTACGGAAAACCGCGTCAGGCTATCTCGAGTTCCTCGCTGACGGTGCATCGCCAATGGCGCTCTTTGCCCTCACCGCGGTAATAATCTGGCTGCTCTGGCGCAGACACTCGCTCACCCCAGCCGTTTCCGGCCATTCTCCCTAGCGGCGCCGGCTGCCCGTTCATGCCGGTAACAGCACGCTCATTGCGGCGGCGGTTGCGCCGGCTCGACGCGATAGAGCGTCATGTCGAAGGTCGAGTCCCGAGCCTGCCGGAAAGCGCGAGCCTGATTTGGACGGAGATCATCGAGCAGCCGAAGGTCGTTCGGGGTGAACCGCAGGACGGCAATCGGCGTCAGTCGGTTCCGCAATTCCTCGACGCGTTTCCGCAGGCTGGGCGCACGTTGCGTGTAGCGCCCGGTGACTAGATAGGCGGATCGCGTCAGCGTGTCCAGATGGGCCAGATTCGTGCGCGATGGCGTGGTCCGGCCCGCAGCTCTGAGATAGTAGACCAGTGGCGGCTCGCCTACCACGAAAATGGTTTCGTCCTGTCCGGTTCGAGCGGCGATCGTTTCGGCAGCCTGAGCGACATCGCGCGAAGGGTGCCACGGATTCCCGGCATCGGAGCGCAGCGCTGCACTGAGGATGGCGACGAGAAAGGCGCCAGCCAGCGCCAGCGTCGCGGGGACCCTGCCGCGCACAAAGCTGTGGCCTATGGCGCGATCGATCACCCAACCAGCAACGAGAAACGTTGCGATGGTGAACGGAAGAATCAGCCGGGCATAAGGGTGATAGATGGGCGCGGCTACAAACCATAGGCCCAGCCAGCAGATGAGCACTCGCGACCGATATGCCTGGAACTCGCGGAGCAGCATAGGTATAGCCGCGATGGTGAGCAACGCGGCGACGCCCGCTTGGCCTATCAACAGCCCGCCGATGCCAAGCCCTGCCGCCAACAGCCAGAGACGGTAGTTGGCCGCGGCGCTGCGAGTATCGACGAACCAACCAATGCCGAGGGCGGCCAGCGGCGCTGCTCGAGTCAACATCCCCTCCATGAACACTTGCTGGCTTATCTGACGGCCCACGTTTCCGAACCAGTCTACCCGCAGCATCGCGGCATAGTAGCTGACTATTCCGCCGTAGCCGCCGGCATAGCCTCGCATGTAGGCGCCCCAGGGGATGTACAGCAGTAGCGCCACCACGCACGCAACTCCCCAGACCGCGAGAGCCCTGCGCCAACTGCCGGACCGCCACTCGCTCCACAGCGTCGGCGCGAGCGCGACTCCGGTGATGAGGAGGGCGAACCAGCCGTGGTACTTCGTATTCCAGGCCAGCCCGGTGACCATTCCGGCGAGCACCGCCAGGCGAAAATCGCGCCGGTCGACAGCGAGGACGATTGCGCCTATCGAGAGGAGGAACCACAGGGAGAACGCGGCATCGGTCAGCACTACGCGGGACAACAAAATGTGGCTCCCGCTGACCGCAAGCAGTACCGCGGCCATTACACCGGCGCGCGGACCGAACCACGAACGACCCACCCACCACATCGCAGCCACCGTCGCAGTGCCGATCACCACATTCACCATTACAGCCACGTGATCGGCCGCGCCACCGAATAGCCATATGGCTGCCCCTACCGCCGTGAAGTAGAAAGGCGGAGAAAACACTATCTGATTGGGAAACAGATCGTGTGGCTCCTGAGCGACGCCGAGTGCACTGATGACGTAGACGCCCTCATCGAAATGGCCGATCCCCGTTGCACCAAATGCCCAAAGGCGTGCCACCAGCGCCGCAGCAATGACGATCGCCAATGCCGCCCATTCGGCCGGCGTAACGCGAGACGCGGCCCCGGCTGCCGGACCAGGCGTGGAAAGGGTCACTGCGGCACTCCTCCCGACGCCGGTGGTGCTTCGAATTCCAGAAGCGATCCTACCGGAGTTCTCATTACGAGCCTCAAACCCGGAACCAGCGTGAAGTCATCCGGGTTGTATGGCTCATCCAGGAACACCCAGTGCGCGTTCCAGCGGTCGAGCAGTGTCGCCCGCTCCTCGACCGAGGCGCTATCGAGAAACGCGCTCAACTCCTCCTGCTTGCGCGCGAAGTCCACCGTGAGAAAGAAGTGGCCAGCGTAATGCACACCCGGATATTCCGGAGCGAGCCAACGCAGGTTGGCCTGGTCGGCAACCAGTACATCCGTAGGCGCCGCGCGAGCGCGCAATCGCTCGATGACGCTCAGGTGGCCGGGACTTAGCCACTTGTGGGACTCCGCGGCATCGAACGCAGTACGCGCGTTCAGCCGGCTGACGACCCAGTAGGGCGTCGACCCGAGCAGAGCGATAATCGCCAGCGCGCCAACCCAGCCGACGCGCCGATGCCTGGTGAACCAGATGCTCGCCGCCATGAGGTAGAGCGGAATCTGGAGCGTCATGGTGCCGCGATCCGGATAGGGAAAGAACGGTCCCGACAGCAGCAACACCGTTCCCCCTAACGCCCAGCCGGCGAGAAACGTCCGGTTGAAGTCGGCGTCCCGCCAGTAGCGGCCAAAGCCGTAGAAGAGGAGCCCCAGAGCGAGCGGGTATCCCAGAACCACCACCGAGAACAACAGGTTCTGACCCCTCCACGTCGGGGCCGCCAGCCCTGACTGCTTGAACAGAACGACAATCGGCAACATCGCGACAAAGACAGCGGCCCCGCATGCCAGCAGAGTGATGACGGCGTGGCGGCGATCGACCACCTGACGAGCAACGCACATCGCGACCACCGCCGTAGCGATAGCCAGTAGCGTCAGACCCTCGTATACGTGAAGAAAGGTCCCGAATGCGAAGGCCGCTGCGGTTCCGGCAAGGCGCAGCGGCGTAAACCGTTGCAGCGTCGAGTGCAATGCGAGCACCGCACCGGTCGTCACCAGCCAGAACAGCAGGAAGTGTGTGTCGAACAGCGCCTGAATTACGTAGTTCCCACGAAAATGCTCGAAAAGCACTGCTGCGTCAGGCCCCCTGAACGGGCGGAGAAAGAAACTCTGTATGAGGTAACTGCCGCGCGACCAGTCCCAGGTATCCATCAGCATGATGTAGCCGCCCAGACCTCCTCCGAGCATGATGACGCCAAGGGTCCACCCCGCGGCTCGTCCCCCGCCAAGAAAGCGGCGAATCGTAAGCCACAACAGTACGGTGAATGCAACGGCCACCAGCGCGCCAAGGTAGGCATACACCCACTCGGGGGACATACCGGTGAGCTCCGCGGTGGCCCCGATGGTCCAGTAGACGAATACCGGCAGATGCGCTTCGTTAGGTTCGGTTGTGAACACGTTCCGCACCACCGGTCCCTCGAGCTGCGTCTGCCGCATCCATACCCGGTACTGCATGTAATCGGGAGAAGCGGACAGGTTGGCGACGAAGGCCCAGCCATCGGGTGTCTCCGCGGCAGCGCGCCAGTAAGGTGCCATGTGCACCAGCGCGGCAACAACCGCCGCGATCCAGACCCACACCGGGATCCGCCGCAAAAGCGGCGGCGACGCGAGGTCGGCGGTAGGCACGTCGTCGAGATGAACGTCCGGTTCGTTCACTGGCCGTCCCGAAGCCGTGGACATCGATTCATCCGGCAAGGTTCGCATTCGTTGTAGCGCCATTGATGTCGACCGCAATGATACGAAGTTGAAGACCGACTAGCTGGCTTGTGCACGTGCATTGCCAATGTGGCATTCCGGACGGCGCCTCTGGAATCACCGACCAGCTCCGAACCACCGCCGCGGCGTTAGGGCAAACCAGCCGAGGGCGAACAGATAGAGCGGCGGTGTGACTATCGTGAACTGATCGGCCCCGGGATAGACGACCCAGTACAGCAGCGGGAACGGGATGGCTACCGCCACGCCCGTCGTCCACCGTGTGAGCCTCGCGGCAGGTTGCAGGGCGGCCACCAGCACACCCCAGGCGAGGAACCACGGCCAGACATGTCCGACGACACCGAAGAGAAGCCCAGCGGTCATGGCCAGCACCGCATAACGGAATGTCTCCACTCCGGGGTCGCGAAAGTAGCGAAGCAGTCCCAGGGCAAGAACCGCGAGAAAAAGGCCCTGAACCGCCAGCGCCATCGCGATTACCACGATGCCACCCAGCGATCCGAGCGTAGGCTCGATTCCGGCGAGCCGCCCAGTTGCGATTACCGCGTCGCGCGGCGTGAAGAAGTGCCAGTCCGCCATATGCGCCGTCGATGCGAAGAACTCCGGCGATCGAAAGAACACCGCCAAGACCGCAGCGGTGATCGAGGCGGCAACCGCTGCGTGGGGCCAGTAGCCGATCCACCTCCCTCCGCGGGAGCGAACCAGGTGCAGCAGGTCGAGGAGGAACAGCGGCGCGCTGAGGTACTTGATGAGCACGGAGGCGGTCAGCGCTCCGGTTGCCGCGAGCGTCCGGCCGCGCTCGATCAGCACCAGCCAGAGAAGGATCAGAAACACCATCCCACCGTCGTTGTGACCTTCGGCCACTATCTGCATTACGCCGAGCGGCAGCCATCCGGCGATCGCCAGACCCACGCACTGGTCGGCGGCGGAACGCGTCCGGAGGAGCCGCCTAACCATGGTCAGCGATCCAATCCATGCCAGCGCCAGAACCAGCTTGAAAAGCGCACCGGCAACGACCGCGCTGCTACCGGCAACCTTCATGACGATCCCCGATACGATCGCCCACAGCGGCCCGTACGTCATGAGCAACCCCAGGTAGTCGAGCGGCAGTCCAGCCGTAACGCCGGGATCGAGGTTCACGTAGTAGGGATTCACTCCCTGCGCCACAAGCCGGCCCCAGCCAGCCGACAGCCAGAAGTCCTGGACGAGCACCGGATGGGCGAATGCCAGCAGCACCGCGAAGACGATGGCCCAGCGGTAGAGCGCGTCCGCGATCACCGGCTCGAGCTGGTGCCGGTAACGCGCCAGGCACCCTAACAAGATCATGAATACGAGCACCGGCACGGCGAGGAACAGCGCATAACCAACGAAGAAGGTGCCGGGATCCGAAAGCGCGCTCTCGCCGCCGAGCAATGCCCCAATCGCCGGACCCAGGAATGCAAGTGCACTCGCCAGGCGGTCGAACACAGCCGCCTCCAGCGGCTCGGGCGTTCCAAATGGCGCGTGCCGCGCGAAGCCATATGAGGCCACCACATAGGCGGCGAAAATCACCACGTTGATGGCGGCGAGGGCTGCGATAATCCGGCTTGGCGCCGCTATCTGCACCCCGGAGGAGTCCGCCGACGTCCGCTGTCGCGACGCCATTGGTTCGGCCAGAGCGCCCATTAGTGAGGCGTGTTCTGCACCGGCCGCATGGCCGCGGCGCCGATCAGGCTGTCGAGACGGGCACGAACCGGGACAAGCAGCGCTTCGGCACCGGCCGCCGGCGCGAGCACGCTGTCCTGCGTCATTGCCTGACTGATGTCGTACAGCTCCTCGGACCCATCAGGATTGCGGATGTAGTGGAGTTCGGCATGCGTCAACGCGTGAAGGTCTCCGCGTGCGATCGGCAGGTCCTCCCGAACGTTGATTCCCTTGCGCACCGCGGCGACCAGAGGATCGGAGGGCGAAGCACCGCCTGGTTGCCACAATCCGGCAAGCGACTCACCAGGAATTCGCCGCTCGTCCGGCGCGCCTGTAAGATCGAGGATCGTCGCCGGGATCGACCGAAGCGACACCGGCTGGCCGATACGGTCACCCCCGGAAGGCACGCGGCCCGGGAACGCGATGAGCAGCGGTACGTGGAGCAGTTCCATGTACAGGCTGTTCGCGTGCGCGTAGATCCCCATTTCCCCGAGATGCTCGCCATGGTCTGAGGTCACTATTACGAGCGTGTTGTCCAGCACCCCCCGGCGCTCCAGCTCATCGAACATCCGTCCCAGCTCGTGATCGAGAAAGGCGATCGATGCATCATACCGATTTCGGTCATAGTCACCAGCGGCGCGCTCTTCTTCGGTGAGCGTCGACTTGTCGTTGGTTATCCGATGCAGGAGTGGCCGCGGACCGCGCACTCCGAATCTTGCAGCATATTCGGCAGGCGGGGTGAACGGCGCGTGTGCGTCGATGTAGTTCAGAAACGCGAAAAACGGACGCGGCCTTCCGTCGCCGACCCAGTCCAGAAAGTCGTTCGACAGGCGGTCTGCCTTCTTGCGCCCGAAGTACTCGTAGTTGTCGAGCACACGCCGAAACAGATTGTTGCTGTAACCCGGTCTTCCCGCAAAAACCAGCGTGCCAAGCGATGCGCTGTTGAGGATCTGGCCCAGCGACACTATGTAGTCCTCGTAATGAACGAAGCCGCGGTCGAGACCATGCTCATACGTCGTGTAAAACGAGTTGGCCACGAATCCCGCCGTTTCGTATCCCCGTTCGGCCAGCAGCTCGGCGAGCGTAGGGTAGGTGTCGTCGAGCGGAGTCTTCCAGTTGGCGGTCAGCTCGTGCGGGTAGCGCCCCGTGAATAACGTGCCGTGGGCCGGCAGCGTCCATGGCGACGGCGAAAGCGCCCGATCGAATACGACCCCGCGCTCGGCGATCTGCTCGAGGTTGGGTGTAGTCGGCCGGTCGTAGCCGTAGAGCCCGAGGCTGGCGGCCCGCACCGTGTCCAATATGATGACTAACACATTGGGTGCGGCGTCAGGCGCGGACGGTAGCGCTGCCAGCGCGCGGCGTTCGCCCAAATGGAGCCCGCCGGTCACCAGAATCGCCAGGGCGACGACCACGCCGGCAAGAACCCCTACCGATCGCCGCACCAAGCGGATAAACCCCGCGCGATGCGCCTCCACCATCCGCGTCATCTGAACGCCCGCTCCGGCAGCCAGAACGATCATCGCGAACCGGTGCAGCCGGGGGAACATGAAGAGCACGCCGAGGACGGACAGGAAAACCAGCAACCCGACCACGTAAGCCATCCGCAGGCGCGGCCAGCGCCATGAGATCAAGCCTAACGTAAGAGCCGGAAGAGCGAAGATCAGTACGTACCCGGCCGGAGCCATCCACAGATAGTGCTGGCTGAGTTGGATGGCCTCGCCGAGCACGAGCCTGCGGAAGCTCAGGATCGCCGCCTCGGCCAGCCCGGTGGCCAGCGCGAGCCATAACGCGGCAAGCAGGACTTCCCGAAGAGAATCCTCGCCGCGACGCGGCGGCACCGGGCGAGAAGCGCCTGGAATCGTCGGCTCGTTTAACGTGGTTGTGAGCATGTGTCAGGAACGCCGAACGTGGGAAGGGGCGCTCCGTCGGAATGCATTCATCAGCGATGGAATGGTGAAGCGGAATAATACCGAGCCCAGACGGGGCCCGCGAGAACTTACCCACACCCCGCACACCGGGCAAAAGGCAGTAACCCTGGCAGCGCGGTTCCGGCGACACTAACATCCTTCGGCCAGCGGTTCCCTAGTTTACGACGCCGGATGACCTGATAGGACGACCGACGGCGATGAACGTTGTTCCGGCGCACATCGACATTCCCCAACCCACGTCCCCCAGCGCCTTCCTTCAGTTGACGCCTAACTCCTTGGCGTCGCCGCCGCCTTGGGCATGATCGGCCGCGCGCTGCTGGGATCCCTGGCCCTGGCCGTGGCCTGGGCGTTTCTCATCGCCATCTCGGTGGGTATCGGAATGGCGATTCGCGGGCGTGTCCTTGCTGAGCATCGCGTAAACGCGCACATCCTTATGGGCGCGTTCTGGCTCGGCATGGCCGTCACTGTGCTGCTGCTCCAGCTCTGGCACATCATCTGGCCGATCAACGCGGCGGCGTTCCTGTTACTCGCCGCCATAGCAGCTGCAGGACTTGCCGAGCACGCCCGTGAGCTGCGGACATGGATGCAGGATCTGCACCGGCCCACCGCACTGGTCGCCACTGCAGGCCTCGCGTTGGGCGCTCTTTGGCTGGGCAACCGCGGCCTGGCGGCGGTGGCGAATTTCGACACCTATATGTATCACGTCCCGACGGTCGAATGGTACAAGCAGTACCCGCTCGTACCGGGGCTCGGCAATCTTCACGAACGTTTCGCGTTCAACAACGCCAATTTCCTTTACGCAGCACTCCTCGAAAGCGCGCTATGGGCCAGAGGATCGACGCACCTCGTCAACGGCGTTTTCGTGCTCGCATTCCTCACCGGAATTGCCGCTAGTTTCGCCCAGCTTTGGGACGGGAGTAGAGCGCGCGGGCCAGCGGTGTTCGACCTGGTCCTCCTTGGGCCGGTGCTGGCTGTCGGAGCGCAAGCCTCGATGTTCGCCGGGCTCACACCGGACCTGCCCGCAGGCTTGGCCATTTTGGCCGGAGTTTCGTTGCTCGTGTCGGCGCTGTGGAACGTTCCCGCTGATCCTGGCGAACGGGCCTTCACGCTCTTCGTTGCAGGGACGACCTTCGCGCTTGCTGCGACGCTCAAACTGAGCGTAGCGGGCGGTGCCTTGCCGGCGTGGATCATCACCGGTTTCGTGCTCTGGCGAATGAATCGGGAGCGGACGCGGTTGAGCGGCAAGGTGCTGCTCATGATGGCAGGCTTTTCGACGGCACTGGTGGGTCTCTGGCTAGCACGCGGCATAGTGACGAGCGGTTATCCGATGTATCCAAGCACGCTGGCGGGACTGCCGGTGGACTGGCGAATGCCGGCGGAGAATGCACGTGCGTCCTATGACTGGATAGCCTTCTTCGCGCGGACGTTCCATGATCCGGTTACCTATAATGCGGGGGATTGGTCAGCGTACGTTTGCTCGCCAACAGCGTGGATCGGACCCTGGCTTCGAGCCATGCTCCTTCCGCAAAATCTCTGGCAGATACCGGTGCCGGTCGTACTCCTGGCAACACTTGGGGTGCTCGCTACCAGAGAGCGCGCACGACGCGAGCTGCCGCCGCGCGCGTGGCTCCTCTTGCTACCGCCCGCAATGGCTATCGTTATGTGGTGGGTCGTTGCTCCGCGCCCGCTATTCGGCTACTGGGCGTTCTGGTTGGCGGCCGCTGTCGTTGCCGCAGCGGCAGCGCCGACGCTTCCCGCAACCAGGCGGCTCCTGGTGATTGGGCTTGCGACTGGTCTGGGGGTAATGTCCCTGCCCTTGCTGGGCGCGGGCCTGGATGCGGCGCGCGCCACGGACCGGAGCAATTTGGCAGCTGCGGCCGGTGTCTGGTTCGTCAAGCCCGATAGCGCGAGCCTGGTTCAGCGGACGCGCTGGGACTACCCCGTGCGTCCCTATCAGACGCGGTCGGGATTGACGCTCTACGTGCCGGCCGGCCACCGTTGCGGCCGCGGTCAGCTACCCTGTACGTCCCACCCATCTCCGAGTCTCGAGCTGAGGGAGGCTGGCATGCGAACAGGTTTCCGTGCGAAGGGCGAATGGGCAGCTGAACGGTGGCCGAATCCCTGGAACTCCTTCCTCGCCAACTGGCGTGCTCCGCTGAGCTGTGGCGAGGCTAACCCCGCAGGACAGAAAGGCGCTGACAGATAAGGTTTGCCCTGGCGGCCTTGCGGATTGTCGCGGGAAAGCCACAAATCTGTTGCGAAAACAGGGGTTCTTTGAGCAGCGGCGGTGCTCGTCAGTGGCTAGCCGCGCGGCACGGGACTTACATATGCTCGCGTCCGCACAGCCTGCCCGCTGGACCGAATTCACCTGTTGGCCCATTTTCTAGAGAACGCCCGACTTCGGAACTCCTTGTGGAGCCGCCGAGAGGCGGGCCGCTATCGGAGTCTACCATGAGTTCCCCGGACTGGGATCCCAAAACGCGGCGCGATATGGCGGAAGACCGCGCGTCGAGCGCTCGGGTGTCCGTGATCATGCCGGTATACAACGAAGCCGAGACCGTGGCTGACTCCATTGCGCGCGTTCGCAGCGTGCCGATGAATATCGAGTTGGTAGCGGTGGATGATGGCTCGCGAGACGGCACCAGACCCGTGCTCCAGGCATTGCGCGATGCCGGTGAGATCGACGTCCTCGTTTTCCATGATGTGAACCGAGGCAAGGGAGCGGCTGTCTCCACCGGGATTCAGCACGCGACGGGCGACATCATCGTCATTCAGGACGCGGATCTCGAATACGACCCGCACGAGCTTCCGCGCCTCATGGAGCCGATTCTGGACGGACGCGCCGACGCCGTTTTTGGGAGCCGCTTTCTTGGTGAAACCCATCGCGTGCTCTATTTCTGGCACCGGGTTGCGAATGGGGCCCTGACGATCCTGTCGAACATGTTCACCGACCTGAACCTGACCGACATGGAGACGTGCTACAAGATGGTGCGGGCCGACCTCATGAAAAGCCTGCCACTGCACAGCAAGCGCTTCGGCATCGAGCCCGAACTGACCGCACGGCTGGCGCAGTCCGGTGCGCGTATCTACGAGGTTCCAATCAGCTATTCGGGACGTACGTACGCTGAAGGGAAAAAGATCGGATGGAAGGATGGTGCGGCGGCAGTTTGGCACATCATCCGGGCCAACGTGTTCTCCGCTCGCGCGCCGCGCTATGCTGCACGCGACAGGTACGTTTCCTCACGAGTCGAGAGGACGGCCACGGCACCAGCGATAAGTGGTCGACGTTAGGAGGGCATCCCCCCCCGGACGACCCGCTGCGCTGTCGGCAGCGACAGCCATGAACACGCCAAGGGGAACGGGGGTCGCCACTCCTTCAGCGGCCCCGGCGGCCAGGCGTGCTACCCCTGCCTGGTTCTGGCCGGCCATCATCGCGCTGGTCCTCGTGCACGCCCTCGCCAGTTGGCATTTGCGCATCCCGGCGATAGTGACCGGGGGGGACGATGCAGTTTACGTGCAGCTGGCGCGCGAAGTACAACAGTTTTCCTATCGCGATCAGTTTCTGATCGGCGCCCCCGGACACGTCAAGTTCCCTCCGGGGTATCCGGCATTTCTCGCTGCAATCAGCGCTGTAGGCGGGGAAAGCGTCGATGCCTTCCTGTTGGGAGGGATCGCTGCGACCGTCTGCGGGCTCCTTCTGCTGGCTGATGCGGCGCGGCGGCGACTTTCGCCGGCGGCTGCACTGCTGGTCATCACTGCCACGTTCATAAATCCGAGGCTGATCCAGTACTCCGGAATGGTGATGAGCGAGGCGCTGTTTTTCCTGTGCGTCGCCGCGGCGGTGTGGGCCCTTTCCCATGATGGACTCACGCGCCGCAGCATCTTGATCGCCGGCGCGGCGGCAATCGCGGCTGCCCTGACGAGAAGTGCCGGCATAACGATCGTCATTGCCGTGGTCATTACGCTGCTACTCGCCAGGCATTACCGCTGGGCCATCATCGTCGCCGCGGCGGCGGTGGTCATCAACGGTGCCTGGTTCGTGTGGACCACCCGGGCACCCGAACAGGTTGCCGGCGCCCAGGGCGAGAATTACGTATCCGATACCTTCGCTCGGCAGAACACGGCGTCGCCCTCGCTGGTACGCAACATCGCCTTACGTGTTTTCTTCAATTCACGAAGGTATACGACACGCACAGTACCGTCGCTACTCCCCCTTCCGCACGTGCCGGGAACGCTGGTGGACAACCTGTTCTTCGTCGGGGTCCTCGGCGTTCTGTTCGCCCTCGGCGCCTGGCGACTGCTGCGTTCGTGGACGGTGGTACCAGTCGTGGTCATGTCGTATGTGTCACTGCTGCTGGTATGGCCGTGGGTCGTGGTCAGATTCATGAGCCCGGCGATACCGTTCATTGTCGTCCTCATGATCGCCGGCGCCTACGTGCTGGTCAGCCGAGTGCGGAGCAAATGGCGCATGCTAATCCCGTCGGCCGTTGCGGTCACGATAATGCTTACGGCGGCCGGATCCCTGCGGGCCGCGGTCGGATCGATGAGCGCATGCGACCGAGGGCAGCCGATCGTTTCTTCGGAATGCGTACTCCCCGAGGAAAGAGACTACCTGCGACTCGCTCAGTGGATTGCTGATTCAGTCGATCGAAGCGCGGTATTCCTGGTGGCAAAGGAAGGAACCTTTGGATACATCACCGGCCGGCAAACGATGCCGTTGCTCACCGCAATGCGGGCTGACTCATCGCAAATCCTCCGACTGCTGCGCGACCTTGGCGTGACGCATGTCGCGTTGACCACGCATCCTCACGCTGCAACTCGGTTGGCTGGTCTGCTGCTGCCCTCCTGCCGGTCGCTCGAGCTGGTACGGGAGCTGTCGCCGACGATGCTGATCTTTCGAATCGGGTCAGGCCCGCTTTCTGACGACACCGAATGGCCGGGGTCGTGCGAGACGCTCGAGCGATATCGTCGGATAATGATCGCCGACGACGCGTCAGGCGGATGACCAGTCGCCAGCGATCTGCCTGCGGTGAGCCGGTCGCGGACGCTGAGGTGCGCGGCACGGCCTACGCCGGGCGCTTCAGCCGCCTCAACCTGCTGGTCGCCGCGCTCCTCTCCCGTACTTCCCTATCCTGATACAATGACGTTTGGCTTCGATAACAGACTGGTACGGGATATCCGGCGTCCCGGAATCATGGAATTGGCGTTGCTCGGCGCTACGCTCGGCCTGGCGCTCGGGCTGGTGGAGATTGGCGCGCTGGCGTTCAAGAAATTCGCTCTCGGGCGATATCTTCACCTGAATCCGCAGATCGCCTGGCTCGGCCCAGCGTTCTACGCGCTCGGCTTTGCCGCGATGGGTTTGCTGATAGGGGCCGCCGGACGCCTGGCCCGCGGCGTAACACTCGTTAGGATCGTCGTCTTTCTCTCCGTCACCCTGGGCGCCGCTGGAGCGCTTTTCGTCATCAACGGTTTACACGCCGCTGCGGTGCTTGTGCTTGCGTTGGGGATCGCTGCGCAGGCAGCGCTGGTGGCGGGCCGGAAGTGGGAGAGCCTGCGTCCTCGCGTCCCACGCTCGCTGGGTGCGCTCGCAGGCGTCGTCGCGATCCTCGGCTTGGCGGTCAACGCGGATCTCGTCGCTGGCGACGACGGATCGGGTGCTCAACCACGTACCGGCGCGCCCAACATTCTCTGGATCATTTGGGACACCGTACGCGCGGAGAACCTCAGTGTTTATGGTTATGCGCGCCCCACTTCCCCTGCGCTCGAAGGACTCGCGCGCCGCGGTGTTGTATTCGAGCAGGCCGTAGCGCCCTCGCCGTGGACCCTTCCGTCGCACGCAAGCATGTTCACCGGATTGCCGGCACAAGCGTTGAGGGCCGATTGGCGGCAACCCTTCGGGCGCGAACCGGCGACGGTCGCGGAAATTGCGCGGGATCACGGCTATCGCACCGGCGGGTTCGTCGCCAATCTCTTTTATGCGAGCCGCGAGTCCGGACTGGCACGCGGCTTCTCCACCTATCGTGACTACCCGCGGGCATCGCTCCCCGAGTTTCTGCGAAGCACGTCGCTTGCGCGCTCATGGGTGGTCGTGGGCGGAGGCGCCGCACAGCTGATAGGCTGGTTTCGCGGCGGCGAAGAGCGGCGGGCCGAGGATTCCTCCACCGTTGCCAGCGGCCGTGCCGCCGGATCCCCAGAGCTCGCTGTCATTCCAGTCGCCCGGCGCCGCCCCATATCGCCCGGCGGCATCCGCGGATGGATCGGTCGAATGCGAAACGAAGCGCGTGTTTGGGCGCCGCAGATCAACGAACAGTTCCTCGACTGGGTCGGTGACAGTTCGGAGGAAAGGCCGTTCTTTGCGTTCCTCAATTACTTCGATCCGCACGATCCTTACGATCCGCCTCACCCGTTCGACACGCTGTTCGCTAGAAATGCCACACGCGGCGTGGTCCCTATGGCGGACGGCAAGCGATACGGCGCGCGGGAAGTGGAAGCGATGATCGACGCCTACGACGGATCGATCGCGTATTCCGACCATTACCTGGCGAGGCTGCTCGGTGAGCTGGACTCGCGAGGATTGCTCGAGAACACGATCGTGATCGTGACATCGGACCACGGCGAGGAGTTTGGTGAGCACGAAGTATTCACGCACGGCCACAGCATGTATCAAAGCGCACTTCGAGTTCCTCTCGTTATTTCCTTCCCGGGCACGGTTCCCCAGGGGTACCGGGTAGATGAGTGGGTCACTACTGCCGACCTTCCCGCGACGGTACTTTCCCTTGCCGGAATTCGTGCCGATCTCGTTGCCGGCAGATCGCTGGAGCGATGGTGGGCCCACTCGCCGCCCGCCGCTGCAGCACCGGGCGACACCCTGCGCGCGCGTGTGAGCTACTCATGGGCTGTGCCTGACTACTACCCGATCAGCAAGGGCGACATGGAATCGGTATTCGCCGATCCTTACAAGTACATCCGCAACGGCGACGGCCGGGAGGAGTTATACGACCTGCGGGCTGATCCTGGCGAGACGCGCGACCTGGCACTGACGCCGGAAGCGGAGGGTGTCGTTCCATTGCTGCGGCGGCACATCCGGCCGACCAGCAACCAGTGAGCACGTGCCCGCCGCGTGCCCGTAGACGATAGACCTCCCGTCAGCCGCTCCCCCGCCTCGTCCTCTCGCGCAGCATATCGACGTAAAGGGCTTCGACCTTGTCCCGGGCCCAGCGGGTCCTGCGCAGAAAACGGAGACTCGATCCGATGGTCGGATCGTTGGAAAAGCATTTGATTCTCACGCGCCGGCCCATGGAGTCCCAGCCGTAATGGTCGACCAGCTCGTTCAGCATGCGTTCGAGCGTCACACCGTGAAGCGGGTCTCGAGCCCGGTCGTGCGAATCCGTCATGGCTAGCTCCGCTCCACTTGGCAAATCTAGCGCAACGTGTCGCCGCCAGCGGTCCTTGGCTCACCGCCCAGCTGGCGCCTCAGCCCGGCTCGCAGCCCGGCAAGCACGGCTTCGGCCGCCCCTTCCGCGGCCATATTCCTGCTCTGATGCGGATCCTCCCTGTAAAGATACAGTTCCTCCCTGTCGTCGCTGCTCCGAATGTAGTGATGCTGCTCGTCGAGAAGCGAGTACAAGTCGGCATCCGCGTTAGGATAGCGATTCGGAATGCGGAGCGCTTCACGAACCTCCGAGTAGACGGGCGCCGCCGCCCTCCCGGGTTCCAGCCAACGGCTCGCCAGCGTCTTCCCGGCGAGCTCGTTGTCATTCGCGCCAATCAGGTCCAGCACTGTGGCCGGGATGTCGCGCAGGGTCACCGGCGCCTCTACCTGTACTCCGCCGGGCACGGCCGGCGGGAATCGCACGATGAGCGGCACATGGAGGACGGGCATGTAGAGGGTCGTGCCGTGACGCATGAAGCCCTGCTCCCCCAAGTGCTCACCGTGGTCCGATGTGACTATCACGATGGTCTCGTCCAGCGTACCACGCTTCTGCAACTCGTCGAACAGGCGGCCTAACGCGTCATCGAGAAATGCGAGCGACCGGTCGTATCCGTCGGTCCATGCGGAGATCTGTGCCGTGTCAGGCATACTGCCCCAGTTCAGCGTCATCGGACGCACCGGTCCGAACAGCGTGTCGAATGGTGCTTCGGCGTAATACGGGTCGTGTGAATCGAAGTAGTTGAGGAACGCGAAATAGGGGCGGTCGTCGGGCTTGTCGTCCAACCAGCTCAAAAAAGGGTCGCTCACGTCACTGGCGACTTTGCGGCCGTGATTCTCGCTGGCGACCACCGATCTCGCCCCGACGGCCCTCAGCGCGCGCCGCAGCATGAACGACGTCCTCAGGATTTCGCCCGGCTTGACGGCAAAGTCGTCGAAGCGGTGAAATCCCCGAGCGAGGCCGGCCTCGGCGCTCGCGTACGCGACGTTGGCAGAAAAGCCCGCCGTTACGTATCCGCGCGCACTCAGTACCTCGGCCAGCATCGGATGTGTCTCATCAAGCGGCAGCCACCAGTCAGCATTCAATTCGTTAGGATCCCGTCCGGAGAACAGCACCGCGTGCGATGGCAGCGTCCACGGGCTCGGCGCGATCGCGCGATCGAATACCACGCCCTGCCCGGCGAATCGCTCGAGATTCGGTGTGGTGGGGCGCTCGTAGCCGTACAGACTCAGGTTGGCGGCGCGAACGGTGTCGAGTATTATCAACAGCACGTTAGGGCTCTGGGAGGCGGCCGCCAGCCCAGAACGAATCAGTCGCTCTCTAAGCCCCGGATAGGCAAAGACACCAGCCGAAAGCAGCACCACCACACTGGCGAGCACAGCCGCCGTTTTTCCGTAGCGCGATGGGCGATCGGCCGAATACCCGCTCCGCATCGCTCTCGACATGGCAACCGCGGCGCCGCCGACCAGCAGCCACTTGGCCCAGCTGTCAGCCCGTGCCGCAACCGGCAGGCGATGGATGATGGCGTCAACGGCTAGCAGCGCAAACACGAAAACCACTACGGCCGGTGTCCTCAGCTTTTTCCATCTGGTTCCCACCGCCCAGAGCACCGCTCCCAACACACCCAACACCGCCAGGTTCGCAAGTGACGACATCCACACGACGTGCGGTCCGATCCGCACCATTTGACCGAACCCGAAGCGCAGAGTCGCGAGCACCGCCGTTTCTGCAAGCGCGCTCCCCAAGCTGAAAATCACCGCGAGTTTCGCCACGTCGCCGAGCCCCAGCAAGGCTTCATCCTGTCGCGTCGCAAGCGCCGACCAGAGCCTCTGGCGGGCTTCGCCGGTAGAGTGCATTCCGGCACCGACGAGAAGTGCGCCTGCAACAGCGAGCACGACCTGATGGAGGCCGATTCCCGGTGCGCCGCCTACGATCCAGTCCGCCAAGAGCGCGAAAGCGAGAATGACTCCGCCAATCACTGTCAAAGCCTTGGCCAACACCGGACTGAACAGCCTATCGGTTCTCTTCATTGCTCCAGCGGGAAGCGGGCAAGCCAGCGCAGCCTTGGGCCGATGGTGGGTGCTCGGACAAATATGAGAGAACCTGGACAGCGACGACAGTGATCGCCGCTCGGCTTTCATCGCGTTACAACGCCGACACGCACCAGGCGTCACGCGCGCAACATTCTGTCGCGGCTGAGCAACAAGCCGAGCGTGAATGCTACCGGGCAACATGTCGCGACGGGAGACTTAACCCGTTATCATATCATAGGATAAGCGGGCAATACGCGATTGTACGGGAATTGCCTGAAGGCGTTTCCTCTCGTCACTGCTGGTCCGCCTCAGGGTGGCACGTCTTGACGACGGATACTGCTGCGCGAAACCCCCGACAGTGCTGCAGCTGCTGCCACGAATGTGTGTAAGTTTTCTCGCGCTCCTGCCTGCACCACCAGTGATGTCCTGAAATGACAGACCCCCACCATTCAGATGTCTCGTCGAGCGGCAGCAACAACACGCTCACGAAGGTTGCGCGTTGGGCAAACCTGTCGAATTCAGTCGCTACTCCGGCACTCGTGCGACCGTCCGGCGCGGCTGCCGCCGGATCGCGTGCCGGAGCGAACGAATCCGTTCCCTCGAAATTCCTGATCGATATCAGTGCGGCGCGTTTCATCGGCCTGGTGCTCCTGGCTGCTGCGGTGAGCCTGGCACTCGCGCTCTACGCCGACTTTACCGTTGCCGACTCCCGTAATTTCGGAAAGAAGCGGACGCTGCTGGCGCTAGCAGTTCTTTTCTTCGGCGGATCTGGCGTGGGGTTCATGCTTCCTGCGGCTGGGCAACTGCCGGCCGGCCTTGTGCGATGGCTGGCAGTGCGCCTGGATGCTCTTCTCCGCTTCGCGATCGTCGCCGCCCAGGTGGCGGGCATCGTGCTCGTAATGCGATGGTTCCGCATCGAGAGCCCGGTGTTTCACGGAAGCATAGCGCTGCTCGTGCTCGGCGGATTCGTGATCCATCACGCGCTTCCGATGCGGTTGCGGCTTCCCTTCTTCGCGCTTCTGTCAATGGCGGGAATCGTGACCGTCTTCGGAAGCTCCGGTGGCGCCTGGCTAATCGGTCTGGGACTGGGACTCATTGCAATCTGCCATCTTCCGATTGCGTTCGCCGCACGCGTAACTCTGCTGGTGGCCGCCGGTGCCGTACTTGCTGCCTTACGCGGGCAGTTCCTTCCGTCGACGGTGCCGCAGGCCATCTGGCCGATCCTGGCCTCGATGTTCATGTTCCGGCTGATCCTCTACGTTTACGATCTGAAGCACAGCAAGGAGCCTGCGGGCGCGGCACGGACGCTCTCCTACTTCTTCCTGCTGCCGAACGTTGCCTTCCCGCTCTTCCCGGTAATCGATTTCGCAACGTTCCGCCGCACGTATTACGACCGCGACGCGCTGCAGATCTATCACGCCGGCGTGCGATGGATGCTGGTAGGACTGACGCACCTTCTCGCCTACCGCGTCGTGTACCAGTACCTCACGATCCCGGCCGGCGAGGTTTCCAATGGCCTGGAGCTGGCGCGCTACATGACCGCGACCTTTCTGCTCTACTTGAAAGTCTCGGGTCAATTCCATCTGATCGTTGGCATCCTGCATCTGTTCGGGTTCCGCCTGCCGGAGTCGCACCGCTTCTTCTACCTGGCCTCGAGCTTTACCGACTTCTGGCGGAGGATCAACATCTACTGGAAGGACTTCATGACGAAGGTCTTCTATTACCCGGTATTCTTTCAGTTGCGCCGCCGGGGTGAGACCTTCGCACTGGTCGTCTCGACGCTGCTCGTCTTCTTCGTCACCTGGGCGCTCCATTCCTACCAGTGGTACTGGCTGCTCGGGTCCGTCCTGCTGTCGTGGCCCGACGCCCTTTTCTGGGGAATTCTGGCGGTATTGCTCGTTGCGAACAGCCTGCGGGAAGCTCGTTATGGCCGCAAGCGTCAGCTCGGGCGCACCTTGCCCCCTGTTCGCGAAAGTATCAGACATGGCTTCGCGGTCGCCGGCACAGTCGCGACAATCTGCATCCTGTGGTCGCTTTGGAGCAGCCACACCGTCGGCGCCTGGTTCAATCTGTGGGGCGCGGCCCGAATCGGCGTCGCGCAGATCGTCATCGCGGCCGTCGCATTCACTTCAGCGGCGCTGCTCGTGGCAGCTGGCCATCAAGCAGTTGCGCGATTGCAGCGCCCGGGAAACACCGCGGTGAGGCGTTCCGGTCAAGTGCCGTCGCTTGCATTCAACGCACTTTGGCTTCTGGCTTTAATGGTGCTGGGGAGCCCGGTCGTATCGGCGCGGACTAGTGCGTCCGTGCAGGAATTTGCCCGCGATCTTCGCGTTGACAAATTGAACCGCGCAGACGCCGACCTTCTGCACCGTGGCTATTACGAGAATCTGACCGGCGTGAACCAGTTCAATTCACGGCTGTGGGAAGCATACGCCAAGCAGCCTTCGGACTGGCAGAAGATCTGGAACACGGAGGCGATGCGCAATACAGATGACTTCCGAAAATGGGAGGTTGCGCCGCTGGTCGGAATCCTTTTCAACGGCACTACTCTCCGCACGAACCGATGGGGCATGCGCGACCAGAACTACGAGTTGACGCGGCCTGCCGACACGTATCGAATCGTGCTCACGGGCGCGTCCTTCGCCATGGGTCAGGGAGTGAATGACCACGAATCGTTCGAGCAGCTCGTCGAAGAGCGGCTGAACGCTGGACTCGAAAACGCGCCGGATCGCTACGAAATCCTCAACTTCGGCGTCCCGAACTACTCGCCGATCCAGCAGCTCCTGCTACTCGAAAGCAAGGGTTTCGACTTCAATCCGCAGGCGATCTTCGTCATTGGGCATCCTTACGACACGCATCTCTCGAATACTCACATCGCGCGAATGTTCTCGAGCGGGATTGCGATGCCGTACGCTTATCTAGACAGCGTGATAGTGGCGGCGGGGCTGTCTCGTGAGATGACTTTCGATGAAATGACGCGCCGCCTGCTGCCCTACAGGAACGACATCGTACGCTGGAGCCTGAAAGAGATCGTGGCTTCTTCCTGGCGACGTGGCGTTCATCCGGTCTGGGTTTTCGTCACGACCCCAGAGGTCCCTACCCCGCCGGCGGACATCCGCATGCTCATCGAAGCGGCCTCGGACGCGGGATTCACGATGATCGACGTCTCCGACGCATATGGTACAGTGAGCGATGAGGAACTTCGCCTGGCGCCGTGGGATGCCCACCCTAACGCGCGGGCACATGGCCTGATCGCCGACCGGCTATACCGCGCCCTGGTGGACGAAGGCATGCTGGATCGCATTCGCACGGCCCCAGCGGGGACAAGCACTGGCGGATGAGAACTCGGAGACCGCGCGACCGCAATCGGCATCAATTTTGAGGGCGCTTTTCGTATGCATCGGAGCCCTCGCCTGCTGGGCATGCGACCGGAGTCCGGCGATCATCAGTGTCGACTCCGCTGTCAGGTACCAGACCATTACCGGCTGGGAGTCGGGCGCCCAATCCGGCGAGTCGGAAATCCCGAGCTTCCCTCTGTACAGGGATACCCTGTTCGATGCGGCGGTGAACGATCTCGGGATCAACCGACTTCGAGTTCCGGCATACAGCGGCATGGAGAACGACGGCGATTGGTGGACGGAGAGGCAAGCAGGCCGGATAACGGCGCAGGAGTGGCGCTGTCACAGGTTCGCCACGGCAAACGACAACGATGATCCCGCCGTAATCGATGAGAGCGGATTCCATTTCTCTCAACTCGATCACACCATCGAGAACGTCGTTCTCCCGGTCAAGGAGCGTCTCGAAGCACGCGGCGAAAACCTCTACATCAACGTCCTTTACAACGCCTTCGTGCTGCAGTGCCCCAACACGCCCTACCATCACGACGATCGGGACGAGTACGCCGAGTTCGCCCTCGCCGTGTTTCTTCATCTGAAGGAAAAGTACGGGATCGTGCCTGACGCCTGGGAGATGATTCTCGAGCCTGACAACACCAATTGGCGTGGCCGCCAGATCGGAGAGGCGTTGGTGGCCACCGCAAAGGTGCTGCGGGCGAACGGCTTCCATCCCGACTTCATAGCTCCGTCGAATACCAACATGGGCGCCGCCATACGGTACTTCGACGAGATGGTGCAGGTACCAGGGGTGCTCGACCATCTGACCGAGCTCTCCTACCACCGTTATGGGGGCGTGTCCGAGGCCAACCTCCAGGCGATCGCCGAGCGCGCCGTCCTCCATGGAATCAATACTTCCATGCTGGAGCACATAGGCAGCGGATATGAAGCGCTGCACGCCGACCTGGCCATCGGACGCAATTCAGCCTGGCAGCAGTTTGCCCTCGCCTACGGTGGCAGCAACGCAAGGAGAGGGGGACGCGATCGCGGCGGTGTCTACTACCGCGTCGACGCCACCGATCCCCAGCGTCCGGTGATAGTCATGGCGAGCCGCACCCGCTTCCTTCGCCAGTACTTCAAATTCGTCCGAGCTGGCGCCCAGCGCATCGGGGCGCTGAGCACGCACCCATCCTTCGAGCCGCTGGCATTCGTGAACACGAACGGCGCCACTGTCGTCGTGGTGAAGGCTGCAGGCGGAGGCGAGCTGACAGTTGCTGGTCTCCCAGCCGGTACGTACGGAATCAAGTACACAACGGAAAGCGAGTATGACGTCGATCTTCCCGAGGCGACGATTGCGGCGGGGGATTCCCTTTCCGCAGCGATCCCCGATAAGGGGGTGATCACGGTTTACGGCACCCACGGCGCTACGCCGGGGAATTGATGTTGACGGTCGAGCTGCGCTAGCCCGAAAAAAAGCTCCGGGCGGAACCTCTCGCCCGGAGCTTGTCTTGTATGCAGTCGAGCTCAGTTCAGCGGACAGCCCTGATTGTTCAGATCGTCCAGCATGTCCTTCGTAGTCTCGTAATCTCCCGAGGCCCACGCCGCATTGAATGCCGCGATGACCTGGGCAGTGGTAAGGTCGAAGTCGACCCCTGGGCTCGCCGCGTTGAGCAGTGCAGCAACTGCCATTCGACCAAGCTGCTTCTTTGGCGGTCCCGGATTGTTCACCACATCGAGCAACGTCATGCCGGGGTACGCATTTACGCCAAACACCGACTGGAAGCTCGTGCTGGTGGTATACGGGGATGTCCACGAATCGAAGTGCTGCCGGCGACCCCAGTATCCGGGCGTACAGCCCTCGCCACCCTCCGGCGGCGGTGGCGGCGGGAGCAGGCGGTTCGTGAAGGTCACCACCGCCGCCTGCTTCGGATTGCCGCTGGCCAACACGCCTGTAGCGGTGTTGGTCGGACCGGCGATGTTCTGATCAGCTCCGCTCAGCTGATCAACTGTGATGCTGACGACTTCCTGCCCGGCGGGCACGCTCTCGGTGATGTCCAAAACTACACCAGAGCCGCCGAAGAAGCCGAGTGATGTGCAATCGCCAGCGGGATCAGTCACATTCACTGTGAGGCTTCCCTTTACTGTTCCGCCATACGTAAACCTATAGCTGCCGAGCGGACCCACCTTGCACACGACGATCTCTTCACCTAGCGGGTTCGGCCCGGCCACCAGCGCGAAGGAAGGCCTAGCGCTCAGATCAGCCGTTGGCTCGGTCGCCTGCTGACAAGCTGCCGCCGCCAAGGCAGCGGCAGCTACTACACCCATCTTTGTTACGCTCTTCATCCAAACACCTCGAGAGTGGTTTAGGGGATCCTTTTCAAGGAGAGCGGACTCGACCGGAGCAAGGCACGTACCCCG
>JBGTNB010000044.1:0-3384 GCA_041743285.1 Gemmatimonadaceae bacterium | reverse complement strand
CGGGAGGTGCGGCTTCCCCTCCGCAGTTAGGCAGAGGGGCGGAAATCGTCCCGGGTACTACCGGGCGGTCGCCGCAAGAAAGCGCGGCACGCTGCGGCGCACGTTCTCGACGCGCCCTTCCAGGCTGTCTGGCAACGTTATGGCGCCACGCATGTGTGCCTCCCAGACGAGGTTGAGTGCGGCGGATTGCTGTGCCAGGACGACGAGCAGCTCGGCCATGTCGGCGCCGGAAAGACCGCGAGCCAACTCCGGCAAATCGCCGCCGAGGCGCCTGTCATCGAGCGGCAGGTCCGCCTGTATTGCAGGCGACGTCGGGACGAGCACGTCGCCTAACAGCTTGTCGCCGCGCTGCGCGTCCGATGAACCTCGGTGGGTACGCGTCGGTCGCGCTGCGACATCGAGAGAAGTGTTAGGCAGATCCATCAGTAGCGGTGTCAACGTCTCACGCAAGAGGACATTTGAAGTGCTGGCGACGACGCGTCGCAATCGGCGCGCCGCATTCGGTTCATATCCCATCAAAGCTCCTCGGTGCTTGCGACCGCGACGATCGGAGATGGGTCGGGCAATCTATCCAAGACTTTAGTTTCCGCCAGTTGAAATTTTGGCAGGTCGTGACAGATGTGCGCGACGCGCGACGCGCGAAGCGCGACGCGGGAAGTCGACGTGGACAACTGTGGAGACTCGAGCCGGAACTGATGACGAGACGAGGGGAGAGTTGCGAGGTCCGAGTTGCGAGTTGCGAGATGCGAGAACAGATGTGACGTGGATAGATGTGGAGAGATCGACGTCAGAGACCGCATTAAGTAGATGTGATTTCGGTTTTCCCAACGCTTGCTCTCCCAGTTCGCTTTTGCCAACTCGTCTTCTGTGTTTCTCGCAATTTGCATCTCGCAATTCGCTTCTCGCATCTCCTGTAATCATTCAACACGCGCCGGGATCACGACATGCGCCTCAGTCATACTGAATTGCCGTTAGGCACATCGCGGGCAACCCGGTGACCACCCGCGTCGCTCGTCGCGCGTCGCTCATCCCGCGCCGCCCTCCGACTAACTCCCGAAGCCACCGCATCTTCCGTGATTTCGGGGTGAGATGTATACTGCTGGGCACGAAGGCCAATATCGGCGCCACCGCGAGTGAGCCGTCAGCACCGGCGGTGCCTTCGCGAGGCACGATGCTCGCGTCCACCTGCCGGCTGCGGGAGAACACAGCATGCCGACCCCGTCTCTGAGGACGGACGACACGAGCCGCACAGTGGCGTCTTTCGATCTGCTCGAGTCGCACTGGGCGGTTGCGGCGAGCGATGATGGCGCCCGTCGCAGGGCTCTCGCCATCGCCGAGCAGCGTTGGGGACAGCGGCGTACCGGGCAGCTCGCGCTCGACAACGAGGATGAGAATACCCAGATCGGGATTCTCGCCACCGCCTACGATGTCGCGGCGCTGGATATTCTCGTCGATGCTACCGGTGCTCTTGCCACCGATCCGAGCGCCGAACGTGGGAGTTCGCCGATAGTGGCTGGCGCCTCCCGCGCTCTCACCCTGCATGGCGCCTTGCCGCTCCCGCGCGGCGATGCCGAGGCGATGACCTACCGTCTGCTCCACATTGCATCTCTGGCCGTTGTTGCGCATCGGGAAGCCGATTTCGTCGAGTGGCTCGAGCTTCAACAGCCTGTCTCCTCGATATCGACGCCCGGCGGCGAGGACTGGGAAACGATAGTGCGCGCGCATCTCGCTGAGATCTGGCTGACGCTTGCCCGTCCGCCCGAGCAGGGTGGCTACGACAGCGTAGTCGCACGAATCGCCGAACTGCGCGAAACGCGCGAAGACGCCGAAGATGCCCGCCTTGGCCAACTCGATCGCGATTCTGCTACCCGGCTGCGCTTCCAGCTCTTCACCTTGTACCATTTGGTTGACGCCGCCGCGGCGTTAACGATGTATCTCACTCGCGGCGAGCCGGCGGACATACTCTCGCGGCTCTCTCTTCATTTCACCATGGCGCGCAGCGCCGCCACTGGCGAGTCAATGCTCGATATTGCTCTAGCCTGGATGCACGGCGCGTCCTACGTGCTGGCACGCCGGCGCAGCGAGCAGCTCACATTTCCAGGACTGTCGGACGAGCCTCGACGCGCCTGAGGCCTCCGCGGCTCCCGCCAGCACTACGCCTGCCGGCTTTTCGGATGGGTGACGCCGAGGAGATACCGCTGGGCTGGATTTCGCGAAGTGCGCAGCAGGAGGGTCCGCGTACGTCGGCGTGCACCGGTGTTTGAGGTAGCGGAGGGGCCGCGACTGTACTCGGGCCGGCCCGCGGCCACCTCCAGCTCCTCATACCGGTACCAGTCGACCGCACCCGTCGAACTCGTGCATCGGGCATAGAAACGATCGTCTTCCGCCCAGAATCCTTCCCAAAGGTCGGTCGGAGACTCCTGCCGCAACCCCGGCGTGGGGGCCACCTCGAGGATACCACGGGGTGCGGTACAGGCTACCAGATCCATGTAGTTTTTTCTCGCGCCGAGGTCCGTGCCGTCGCATTCGGATTAGCAACGTATGACCAACGATTTGGGCGCGCAATAGGTCAAAATCTCGTAAGTTGTTGTGGCACTTGTGGATAACGTATTGTGGAAAAGTCCTTTGATTTTCTTAAGTTGTGATTTGAACGTAGCTAAGGGCGATTTTGTCTGTGGAAAACCGGATGTGGATAACGTCGGGGAGTGGTGAGAATTCCCTTCTCGCGAGCCGGGATCGAGCTTGGGAGGCTGTTTCGCGGAATGCTCCGACTCCACCATCCTTCTCGCGCGTTCAACGGGAACGCTGGCGAAGTCCTTCCGAGTGTCACATTTTGTGGCGCCGCAACCGCGAAGCCGCGCCGCAGAACTCTCTGCCTTACGAGGAAGCATGAAATTTCCAACAACCGTCGCGCTTCTCGCGGCAGTATGCTGCGCGGCCGCTCAGCCCATCGAGGCGCAGCGGCTTCGCGAGCGTATTTCGTCGCTCTTCATCTTTGGACCTGGACAAGACCCACTCTTCCTGGCCGGATCCGCCGATCCCAATAACCCTTCTTTCATCCAGGCGCATGGGACGCACTTCGTTCCAGCGTCGGCCGCGGAAAACGCCTCCCTCATAACCTTCGTGACCGGCGCCATTGGGGCGAACATCGGCAACACACCCATCGGCTCGACGAGTGGCGCGGAAACCTTTCGGTTCGAGGGCGGCGTTCCGGTGCGAACCTCTACTTCCGCCGGACCTATCTTCGCGGAACGTGCGCAGACGCTCGGCCGTGGACGAATGCTGGCGGGCCTAACCCGCAGCACCTTCTCCTTTGCAACGCTGCGAGGCGTGGACCTGAAAGACATTCAGCTGACGTTCACGCACCAGAACGTCGATTTCCCC
>JBGTNB010000043.1:0-2410 GCA_041743285.1 Gemmatimonadaceae bacterium | reverse complement strand
ATCGTCTACCTGCGTCCGGAGACGGCGCAGGGTACGTATGTGAATTTCGTGAACGTGCAGCAGGCGACCCGGCAGAAAGTCCCGTTCGGGATCGCGCAGATCGGCAAGGCGTTTCGCAACGAGATCACGCCCGGAAATTTCATCTTCCGAACGCGCGAGTTCGAGCAGATGGAAATGCAGTTCTTCGTGGAACCCGGCACCGACATGGAGTGGTTCGCCAACTGGCGTGCCTGGCGAATGGACTGGCACCTGTCGCTCGGGCTGGCGGCAAATCGGCTGCGGTACTACGACCAGCAGCCTGACGAGTTGGCGCATTACGCCCGCGCCGCCAGCGACATCCAGTTCGACTTCGGTGGCTCACTCGGTTTTTCCGAGATCGAAGGAGTGCACAACCGGGGCGACTTCGACCTGACGCAGCACCAGCAGTTCTCGGGGAAGAAGCTCGAGTACTTCGATCAGCCGAACAACAGGCGGTTCGTGCCCTACATCGTCGAGACCGCTTGCGGACCTAACCGGACGCTGCTAGCGCTGCTCGCCAATGCCTATCGCGAGGAAATAGTCGAAGGAGAAGATGAAGGGCGTACTCTGCTCGCGCTCAGCGCCGACCTGGCGCCGATCAAGGCAGGCGTTTTCCCGCTGGTCAAGAAGGACGGCATGCCGGAGATGGCACACCGGCTGGCCGACGATCTGCGGGCGAGATTTCCCGTCTTTTACGACGAATCCGGCGCGATCGGGCGCCGCTATCGCCGCCAGGACGAGGTGGGTACGCCGTACTGCATGACCATCGACGGGCAGAGTATAGCCGATGGCACCGTGACCATACGTGACCGCGACACCCTGTTGCAGGATCGTGTGCCGGCGGAACGGGTGGCCGATGTCATCGCGGACCGAATCGCCGCCACGGCCGCCTGACGACGCATGACCACCTCCACACTCACTCTCGAGCGGCTGCGGGAGCGCGGGGATGCATTTCACCAGGCGCTCTCACGCGAGTATTACCTGTCGCAGGCTGGACTCAAGGCTACTGCCGAGCTCCAGCAGATCTACGCGGAGTACTCCGACATCCTGGGCCCCGATGCGCTGGCGATGGTGCGCGAGGCTTTCCTCGCCGCCGCCGACGACTCGGAGGACCGACGTGGTGCGCGTCTACTGCTCGACTGGCTGATCGATGCCCAGGCCCAGCGCTCGCTCGCCGATCTCGATGAGCGGGAGATCGCCTGGGAGAATGCCGCCGTCTTGACGCTCGATGACGGCCGGCAGCTTCCCTACCAGCGCGCGGCAATCGAGATCGGCAACACCGAGGAGAGGTCGGAGCGACTGCGCATCGAGCGGGCGCGGGCGGCGCTCGTCAAGCGCGAGTTGTCGCCGTTGCGGCGCGACCGGTTCGAGCGGGAACAGGGCATCATCGAATCGCTGCAGATCGCCGACGGCTACATACCGACGTTCGAGGCAATCAGCGGCATCGATCTCTCCGATCTCGTCAGGCAGTGCCATCAGCTTCTTCGCGATACCCAGGCGATGTGGGATGACACAGTTCGCGAAGCCGCGAAGAAGAAGCTCGGCATCCCGGTGAGCGAGCTCACCCGTCCCGATGCGCTCGCCCTGATGCGGGCCAGCGAATTCGATCCGTACTTTCCGGCGGCGGCGATGGAGCCGTCGGTGCGCCGCCAGATGACGGCGATGGGCATCGATCCACTAGCCGCCGGCCGCATCATCTACGATACGGCCGACCGCGAGGGGAAGCGCGCGCTCGCGTTCTGCGCTCCGGTGCGCGTGCCTGACGAGGTGTACCTCGTGCTGCGTCCCCACGGTGGGCAGGGCGACTACCGGACGCTGCTGCACGAGCTCGGGCACGCGCTCCACTTCGCGAACACCCGGTCCGATCTGGCGTTCGAGTATCGATGGCTCGGCGACAACTCGGTGACCGAAGGATACGCAATGCTTCTCGATCACCTGCTTCACGACGGGGGATGGCTGAGGCGTTACACCGAGCTGACCGCCGACACGATGCCGCGCTTCATGCGCGCGGCCGGAGTGGAGGAGTTGCAGTTCCTCCGCCGCTACTGCGGCAAGCTCATCTACGAGGTGGAGCTCTACAGCGGGCGCGTTCCGTGGGGCCTACTCCCCGACCTGTACGTGCAGACCCTCACCGGGGCGACGACGTTCCGCTATGACCCGGCCGACGCTTTCGTGGACGTGGATCCGCGATTCTACGCGGCCCGATATCTGCGCGCCTGGCAGTTGCAGGCGTTGTTCGCCGAATCGCTCGTCGAGCAGTTCGACGCCGACTGGTGGCGGAACCCTCGTGCGGGCCCCTGGATGGTGGAAAGGCTGTTCGGCGAAGGACAACGAGAGCTCGGCCACGAGATCGGCGCGCGCGTTGGCGGGGCGCTTACATTCGCGCCGCTGA
>JBGTNB010000042.1:0-3080 GCA_041743285.1 Gemmatimonadaceae bacterium | reverse complement strand
CGTGAACGCCGAAGTGATAAGCTCGACATTCGACGAGCCCGCCGACCGTCACGTGCAGGTCGCCGACATGGTCATCGAGAAGGCGAAGCGACTGGTGGAGCACGGCAAGGACGTCGTCATTCTCCTCGACTCGATAACGCGATTGGCGCGCGCGCATAACGTGATCGTGCCGCACTCGGGCAAGATCCTCTCGGGCGGTGTGGATGCACAGGCGCTCCACAAGCCGAAGCGGTTTTTCGGCGCGGCGCGCAACATCGAGAATGGCGGTTCCCTCACCATCATCGCCACGGCGCTGGTCGAGACCGGATCGCGCATGGACGAGGTGATTTTCGAGGAGTTCAAGGGAACTGGTAACATGGAAGTGGTGCTGGATAGGAAGATCGCCGACCGTCGCGTTTTTCCCGCCATCGACATTCAGCGGAGCGGTACGCGGAAGGAGGAGCTGCTGCTGGACAAGGACGAGCTCAATCGCGTGTATCTGTTGCGGAACTTCCTCGGCGACATGCCGGCAACGGAGGCGATCGAGTTCCTGCTGCAGCGCATGGGGCGCACGAAGAACAACAAGGAGTTCTTCGCCACGATGGCGCAGGCATGAGGGACGCGGGAAGCGGGGAGCGGGACGCGGGGGGTGCGACGCGGGATGAGCGACGCGCGACGCGGGGGGCGGTGGGAAGCATGTGGTTGTAAAATCGCTCGAAGTTCGTTGCCCGGAGCTGGTGCAATTCGTGAGTTTGGAAGGATCCCTTGGCATTGGCGGGCATACATCAGTTCCAATACGGACGGATTCCCGATTCCCGATTCCCGATTCCCGATTCCCGATTCCCAATTCCCTACCAACGCCAGGCTGCTCGCCATCGATTGGGGGGAGCGGCGCATTGGGCTCGCGGTGAGCGACCCTACCGGTACGATCGCGTCGCCGGCTGGCCACATCGTGCGCCGCGCGGGAAAGCGTCCCCCTATCGCCGCGCTAATCGCGCGGGCGAGCGAGCTGGAGGCACAGGGGTTCGTCTTCGGCCTCCCACTCGATGACGAGGGAGACGATACACCGCGCGCGACGGAAGTACGGCGCATTGCAGTGGAGATCGAGAAGCGCACCGGGTTGCCGACCAGGCTGGTCGACGAGCGCTACACTACCGCCGCCGCTCTCCGCGCAGTGCGAACACTCGGCGGGTCGACCCGGGACCGGCGCGGAGATGTGGATGCGCTGGCGGCCACCGTTCTGCTGCAGCACGCGCTCGATGTCCGTTAGGCTTGCCGGGCTTTTCGCATTGTGCGCGGTCCTGGCCGGCTGTGGGGTAGACGCCGAGCAATGCCAGCGCAACACGATGCGGGCGGTGACGATTCCGGCTGGTGCCTCGCTCAACGCCGCTGCTGACTCACTGCACCGGGTGGGGTTGATCAAATCGACCCAACTGTTCCGGTTGTATGCCACGGCGACCGGGCGTGAGCGCGCAATCAAGGCTGGGCATTATCGCTTCGGTTGCTCGTCGTCCAGCTGGAACATCATGCTCGAGCGGTTGGCGCTGGGGCCTGACGAGCGGCGCCTGACGGTGCCTGAAGGCTTCAAGCTCGCCGACATCGTGCCGCTGATCTCGAAAGCCGTTGGAGCTCACGAGGACTCGATCTGGGAGGCCGCGCGCGACACGTCGCTGCGCCGCCGGTTGAACATTCCCACACCCGATCTGGAAGGTTATCTGTTCCCGGACACCTACCACCTGACGTTCGGCACGCCGGCCGACGAGGTGGTGCAGCTGATGGTGAGGCGGTTCGAACAGGTTTGGGAACCCGCGTGGGACGAGCAGCTGCAAGTACTGGCGATGAACAGGCACGACATCGTCACCCTCGCTTCGATCATCGAGAAGGAGGCGAGGCTGGACGAGGAGCGACCGGTGATCAGCGCGGTCTACCACAACCGGCTGCGAGATGGTATGCCCTTGCAGGCGGATCCGACGGTTCAGTACGCGCGCGGTGAGCACACGAACCGTGTGCTATACCGTGACCTGGAAATCGAATCGCCTTACAACACCTACCGGAACGCGGGACTTCCACCAGGGCCCATCGCCGCGCCGGGGAGGGCGAGCATCCATGCGGCGCTCTATCCCGCGCAGGTTCCGTACAAGTTCTTCGTCGCGCATCCGGATGGGCATCACGAGTTCCGCGTGACTTTTCGGGAGCACACCGAGGCGCGCGCGCAGATTCGGCGTGAGCAGCGCCAGCGTGCGCGCGAGAAGGGCGGCACCTGACGATTGCGCTACCTCCTACGACAGGGTCGCCGCAGCGCATGTTCGATCCCGCGTCACTGACGCTCATAGCGATCACCGATGACGCGCGCGACGGACTGGACAAGCTCATCGCGCGAGCCCTGCTGGCCGTCGAAGGTGGCGCTACGATGATCCAGCTCCGGCTCAAGGATGCCGACCCACGGACCCAGGTGGAAGCCGCGCGGCGGCTCGTATCCGCGGTGAGCGTGCCGGTAGTGGTCAACGACCGGGCAGACATCGCGATGGCGGCCGGGGCTGCGGGTGTGCATCTGGGCGCCGATGACACTCCGGCGATGCTGGTGCGAAAATTTGCCGGCCCGGAGTTCATCATCGGTGCATCAGTAGGCGACGACAAGGAAGTAGCGCTGGCGGAAGGCGCCGACTATGCAGGTATTGGCCCGGTCTTCGAAAGCGCGACCAAGCATGATGCCGGAACGGCGTTAGGTATCGTCGAGTTGGCGCGGCTCGCCCGTGCCTGTGGGCCGCTCCCCTCGGTAGCCGTGGGCGGAGTGACGGCTGACCGAGCGGCGGAGATCATGGAGGGGGCGGAAGAAGCCGGAGTGCGCGGTGTTGCCGTAGTGCGCGCCATTTTCGGCGCTTCGCATCCTGACGAGGCTGCTCGCGCCATTCGGCGGGCGATGGCGCGGTGAGCCTCCCCACCCCGGCGGCCGGAGTGGTCTCTGCCTCGGGAGCGCGCCGCTGGGAAGGGGGTCATCCGTGGATTTTCCGCAGCGATGTTCGGCAGCCGCCGCAAGGTGGCGCCGGCCCGGTCGCCGTACACGATGCGAGAGGCAAACCGCTGGGCATCGCGCTGTGGAG
>JBGTNB010000041.1:0-1637 GCA_041743285.1 Gemmatimonadaceae bacterium | reverse complement strand
GGTAATCGCTGTGCAGCTTGATACCGTTCGGACCTGAGTACGTCTCAAGAAAGCCGGTGAACTGTGGTAGATAGGCGTTGACCAGCTCGTGGGGCGGCTGGGAGTACGACGTGGCATATTCCCAACCACGGGCTACTCCTCGTGAGGCGTAGGGCAGATACTCGAAGAACGGCGCGAACTGCACCGCGCCAATTCCCATGCCGAGCAGGGCGGCTCCCAGCGCACCGGCTATTCGGAGCAGGGCCGTGCGGCGCTCAAGAGGCGCTTCGTCCCTCCTGAACGACAGCCATAAGGTGTACGCGCCGGCGAACGCACCCAGGTAATACGTCATCTGGTAGTGCGGACTGAGCACGCTCAAACCCGTTGCAAGGGCGATCACCGCGTAAGCCCAGATGCGCCCATCGCGAACGGCGCGCAAGATCATCCAGAGCAGCAGCGGAGCGAGCGCGCTGACGTACAGTTTACCGTCGTGCCCGGGCGATACCAGCGACGCGATCTGCCCGCTCAGCATGTAAGCCAGCCCGCCGGTAAGCGCCGGATGGAATCGGAATCCCCAGGCCCGCAGCAGGCCGTAAGCGAAAACGCCGGCCAGGAAAATATGGATCAGAAATCCCCAGGTCATTGCTGCATCGGCGGGGATGATTGCCCTGAGGACAAACGTCGGATAGAAGATGTCGCCGTGCTGCGCCGCCATGTACGGAAGCCCGCCAAGGATGTACGGGTTCCATTGTGGGAATCCGGCGCCCTGCTGAAGCATTGAAGAAGCGAATTCTCGATAGGCAAAGCCGCCGTATTGGTCGCTGTATGGGTTAACGAGAAATGCGCCGCGCAACGCGGGATATCCAAGCGCGAGCGTAGCCAGCGCATACACTACGGTGACCCACAACCCGGCCAGTCGCGGCGCGTCGAGCACCGCCGCCGGTTCACGGTGACGAGGAGGTATCTGGGGCATTTGAGCGGGTTGCGCGCACGGCTCCGTACGCGAGAAAAACCAACGCCGGCATCAGCTCGAGAACGGTGAGCCAGAGCCGCGAGACGATCACCAGAACGGTCGCACTCGGTAAGGCAAAGCCCGCGTTGGCGAGCGCGGTGCCCATCGACACTTCGCGGACTCCCAGTCCTGCCGGTGCGATCAATACGACGAATCCGAGCACGTACGAACCGGTGAAAACTGCTATGTAGAGCGTAGGGGCGCCAGGCGCTGAACCGAGCACGCCGAGCGCCAGCAGCTGAAAGGCGATGCCATACATGACCCAGGCGATCGCCGAGGCGACCACCGCAAACCAGAGGGAGCGAGCGGGGAGGATTGGTATCTCGCCCTCACCTCGCCCCAGCAGACGCGCGGCCAACCGAGCGAGCGATGGGATGGCAGCGGGAGCAAAAACCACCCCCGCGGCTGCCGCCGCAATGAGGGCTACGCCCAATGTAGAAAAACCCAGAAGCTCGGCGCCGGTGATCGCCGCGACGGCGAAGCCTGCGATCAGATTGATGACCGTTACTACCAGCGCCGATCCGGCGGCGACCGCTCCGGATACGCCGCGCTGCTGAGCCAGGTACGCCATCGCGCCGAGCTGCCACACCTTCCCCGGTAGATAGCGGCCCAGGTTGGAGATGGTCCATATCCGCGCCGCATCCAT
>JBGTNB010000040.1:0-1897 GCA_041743285.1 Gemmatimonadaceae bacterium | reverse complement strand
CGCGGGATCGAGCAGGAGCGCGACCATGTTCTGTCGGCATTGCTGCTGTACGACGGAGGCTGCTACAAGGAAGCGGCCGTGCGATACGCCCAGGCGATCGAGAAATATCCTGGCCGCTTGTGGCTCCGTATCGACCGCGCCCATGCCCTCTATCGCAGCAATCAGCATGGCGAGGCAATAACCGAGCTGCAGGCGGTGCTCGACACACTCGAGGGCCGTGCCGTCAAGAGGCTGACCCACGCGTACGAGACACGCGCGATCTTCGAGTTCATGATCGGCAACGTTTACCTTGCCGCGCGCAACATGGAAGGCGCGCGTGAGGCATACCAGCGTGCGTTGACCGAGGACCTCTCGCTCTACTGGGTCCACGCCCGTCTCGCCGAGCTGGCGATGAACAAGCGTGACAAATTCACAGCACTCGCCGCGTACGAACAGGCGATCGCGCTAAAGGAGGACGACGGCGTGCTGCAGCACGATTACGGCGTAGCGCTGTCGACGAACGGCCGGTTTGCCGACGCCGAGCCCCACTTCAGGCGCGCGCTGGAGCTCGAGCCATACTTCAGCACCGCGTATTACAATCTGGCGGTTTCATTAGATGGGCAGGGAAAACGAGCGGAGGCGCGTGAGGCTTATCAGGCGTTCCTCGTTCGCGCGCCACGCAGGCAGACGAAGATGATTCTTACCGCGCAGTCGCGGCTGGAGTCTCTCGCCGGGCCGTTGACGGCGGAAGCCACGCCCCAGGTACCGTGATCATCGCACATCGAAAAAAAAGAGCCCCCCGGACTAGCCGGGGGGCAGCACCGCCACGCCGTTCTCGCGGCGGCGACGGCCAGCGCATTGCGCTGGCTTGAACCCAGTGTAACGCCGAATGGCGGACTCGTCCACCCTGTCGGCATCAAAAAACTACTTCTAATCGTTGCGCAAAAAGATTGCACGTATGTTCGAAGCTGTCGTAGCAAAACAGGAGCACATTTCGTTCCTGCGCTGCGGCCAGCTCAAGTCGTACCTCACCTCGCCGCACCAACTCTCATGATTATACGATCTTCCGTCGCTGCTTACCGGCTCGTTGCCTACGGTGCATTGCTCGGGTTGCTTGCGATTCCGAGCCTTGCCACCGCGCAGAGTAGTGCCGCAGTGGTAAAACAGCGCACGCTCTATGAGGACATCCAGATGTTCAGCGGCGTGCTCAATCACCTGCGCCAGAACCATCCGGACTCGCTGGATACGCACAAGCTCATTCTCGAAGCCATCTACGGAATGCTTCGAGCCGCGGATCCTCACTCCTATGTGATTCCGGCGTTTCGGCTGGAGCCGGAGCGACAGCGTGCGCTGCGCGAGGGCAAGTTGTTCCCGGTGCCCATCGACTGGCAGTTCGTCGACGGCGCGCCGGTCATCGCCAGCGTCATTGCCGGCACGAAGACGGCTCAGGCCGATCTGCTCCCCGGAGACGAGCTTCTCGCCATCGATGGCGAGCCAGTGCAAGCCGGCAGTCCGATGGAACTGGAGATGGTACTGGCAGGAGACCGCAATTCCACCGTCACTCTTCGCATCGAGCGCCGGCGCTCGGATGGATCGCTCACCCAGCTCGAGCGCGTCGTCAGGCGCGAAAAAGTGGGTGACATCACCGCCGTACCTGTCGTCACGATGCTTGACGAGCAAACCGGCTATGTTCGCATAACGACGTTCATGGGCGACAAGGTCGCCGATGACCTGCACGATGCCCTCGGCCGGCTCGAAAAACGAGGGATGAAGCGGCTCGTCCTCGATCTTCGCAACAACGCCGGCGGCAGCGTCGACGAGGCTCACCGCATCGCCGGCGAGTTTCTCCCGAAGGGCGCCATCGTGTACACTTCCGAGGGGCGCAAGAAGGAAGTGACCGACACCGGCCGTGTACAGC
>JBGTNB010000039.1:0-36765 GCA_041743285.1 Gemmatimonadaceae bacterium | reverse complement strand
ACCCAAACTGAGCGTCACAGCCGAGGTGAAGTTGGTGCGTGCTATGTTGACCGTCGTCGTTCCGGTCGTGCCCTGAACGGCCGTGACCGCCGCCGCCGTAAGGGAGAGCTGGTAGTTAGCCGATGCGCTGACGGTTAGCGTGAGCGGCGTCGACTGGTTGCCGGCCGTCCCCGTGCCGTTCACCGTGAGGTTGTAAGTCCCGGGCGCCACGCTGGCTCCGACAGTGACCGTGAGCACCGAAGAATTTCCGGTCGGCGCCGTCGGATTGAAAGAGCCCGTGACTCCTGTGGGCGCACCGGCGAGGCTCAGCGTCACCGCACCGGTGAAATTGCTACGTGCGATGTTGACCGTGGTGTTCCCCGTCGTTCCCTGGACCAGGGGCAGAGTCGCGGGGTTGAGCGACAGCGTATAGCTCGCCGCCGCGCTGATCGTGAGAGCGATCGTGGCCGTCTTGTCGGCTTGCCCGGCGGCGGTGCCGCGCACCGTGAGCGTGTGTGTTCCAGCAGCAGTCCCGGCTGCGACGGAAATCGTGAGCTGCGAAGACGTACCGGTAGCCGAACTCGGATTGAAAGCGCCGGTCACGCCTGAAGGAGCGCCTTGCAGTGCCAGCGCTACCGCGCCGGTAAAGTTGGTACGTGCAAGGTTTACCGTGATAGGCGAGCTGCCCCCCGGCGCAATCGTGGCGGCAGTGGCCGATAGCGAGAGGGCGTACGTCGACGCGCTCACAGTGAGCGTGATGGTTGCGGTCTGATCGGGCAGGCCGGCGGCCGACGCTCGCACGGTCAGCGCGTGCGTACCTGCCGCGACCCCCGCCGCAACCGAAATCGTAAGTGTCGATGATGTGCCGGTCGCCGGATTCGGATTGAAAACGCCAGTTACTCCGGTCGGCGCTCCTTGCAGCGCTAGAGTAACCGCGCCGGTGAAGCTGGTGCGCGCGAGGTTGATGGTAACCGGAGCGCTTCCTCCCGGAGGTACCGTCACCGCCGCCGACGAGAGCGTGAATGTGAAGGCCGCTGCCTGCGTAACCGTGAGCGTCAGCGGCACCGTTTTATCGCCAACGCCGCTTCCCTGCGCGCGCGCCGTAAGATTGTAGACGCCAGGCGCCGTAGTTCCCGCCACCTGAATCGTGATGTCCGCGGTAGTGACCAGTCCCGTGGTCACCGCGTTGCTGATGGTTGCCGTAACGCCGCTCGGCATCCCCGTCACGGTCACCGTTACCGCGCCCGTGAAGCCTCCGCTTCGGGTCACCGTCCCTTCAATCGTTTCGGACGCGCCCTGGGCAATGGTCGCACTGGTCGGCGTGACCGTAAAGGCGATGGTACCATTGCCGTTACCAGTTGGGCCGTCGTCGCACGCAGCCGCAAAGGAGATGATGGCGACGATCGCCATGACCTTGGTCATCCAGCGTTTCATATCCTGGCCCATGGGTTCCTCTCGAGCGTACGAGTTGGGGTACCGTTGATCGGTGCCCAAACTCGCGCGACGCCGTCACCCCATTCTCATCCGCCCCTCATCTGGACGTCATTTGGTTACCGGATGGTTTTTTTGCGTTATTCGGCGCCCCGTGCTTGCGCACAGGTCCTCCTTTCAACGCGGAATCTGTCGACAACGGGGCTTGCCGGTCGCGAAGAGCCGCGCGCGGAGTAACTGCGCTAAGTCAGGCTGGGTGGAGGCGGGGACTGAGCGGGAAATGGGAAACGGGAAACGGCATCGAGGACGATCGCCTGATCTCGAGGCGACGTGCCGAACGGTGAAACAGGAAATGGGAAATCATGGGAAACGGGAAATGGGCAATGGGAATGCGCTAATCGGGTTCGCACCCATACACGTTTCTCGTTTCCCCTTTCCCATTTCCCGCCTTGTCCATTCCAGCTATACGCTGGTCAATTCCGGTCCAGGTCTTTCACAAGCCGGAACCCGACGTGGAACGATGCCGTCTCCGGAGTCGAGTGTCCGCGTGCGGACACGCGATAACCGTGGCACACGGAGTCGTGGCAAAGGAAAGATCCCCCGCGCTGGACTCGCTCGCTGGAGATGCCCGGCGAGTAAGCTTCCTCGCGATCGGCGTACGGCCGATACCAACTGGCGGTCCACTCCCACACGTTACCCGCCAGGTCGGTGAGGCCCAGATCACTGGCTCCGAATGCGCCCACTGGTGACGTGAGGAGATAGCCATCCACGGCAGTATTGAATGCCGGGAAGTTGCCCTGCCAGAGGTTCGCCCGATGGCGCCCGTCTGGACCCTGCGCGGCATGGTCGCCCCAGAAGTAAGGAGAACGAGCGTCGTTGGCGCCGCGGGCGGCATGCTCCCACTCGATCTCGGTCGGCAGACGCTTTCCCGCCCATTCCGCGTAAGCGGCGGCATCGTGCCAGGAGACCTGTGTAACCGGGTGGTCGTCAGGCGCCGCCAGTCCGGTTGGACCGAACGGGCGCTGCCAGCTGGCGCCCGGTACGAGCCGCCAGGCGCCCGCGGCTACGTCGAATACGGCCGCGTCGCCCATTTGCTCGGCGCTCGTGATGTGACCGGTCGCTTTGACGAAGCTGCGGAATTGGGCAACCGTTACCGGTGCCACGTCCATGAAAAACGGCTTCACGTTGGCGCGAAAGACTGGTTGCTCGTCAGGCGTGCCTTCGTTCGATCCGACTCGAGTAGCGCCGCCCGGAACGAAAACCATCCCCGCCGGCGGGATCGGCGTTGAATGATCCCGCCGAGCCGAGGTCCCGGCGTGGAGGAGTACACCGGTGCCCGCCGTCACGATCGCGATCACAGCGACGATGATGATCGCCGGACGGCTCATGGCCGCTTACGTTCGTTCGCCTGCCAGTCACCCCTGCGCATCGGGATCTGCATCCCGTCGGTCGCCTGAAGCTTGTCGAACATGCGGTTTCGCATGGCGCGGATCGAGTCCTGATAAAGGGGGACATCGATGAGGTTGTGCCGTTCGAGCGAATCCGACTGGAGGTCGTAGAACTCGTTCTGATCCCACACGCCATGGTAGAAGATGTACTTGAACCGGTCGCCTCGCAGTGCGAAAGTGCTCGGCGTGTGCGGAAAGGCGTACTCCCAGTAGTACTCGTATAGAAACTCGCCATGCGACGAAATCTGCTGCCCTCGGAGGAGTGGCAGCACCGAACGGCCATCCATCGGGCGCGCTGGTTCCGCGCCGGCCAGATCCAGAATCGTCGGCGCAACGTCGATGTTCCTTACGATGCCGTTAATGCGGCTCCCCGGCTCGACGAAACCCGGAGCGTACGCCAGCATTGGAACGCGGATCGATTCCTCGTACGCGTTTCGCTTGTCGATGAGTCCGTGCTCGCCTAACAGAAAGCCGTTGTCCCCCATGTAGATCACGAGCGTCGACCGGCTCATCCCGGTGGAGTCGAGAAAAGCGAGCACCCGGCCAATGCTCTCATCGAGCGAACGAAGCGTTTCAGTGTAGCGCCGGTAGAACTCGTCGAATTGCATGGCGCCATGATACATGTGATCCACGCCGTGCCAGCTGTACCGCTGTTCGAACACCCAGTTAGGCTTGCCGCGATAGTTGGCGGGTGTGTTCGCCATCGTGAGGGCATAGCGAATGGTGGCGGTATCGTAGCTGCCGGCGTGCCGCGGCGCCGGCACGAACTCCGCGTGAACCGCCTTGTGCGACAGATACATGAAGAACGGCCTGGAGGCCGCCTCGCGACGCTGCCTACCTAACCAGGAGAGCGCCGAATCCGTGAGGATGTCGGTGGTGTAGCCGGGCACGCGGGCATTAGTACCGTTCACGTTGAGCGTCGGGTCGACATAGGAGCCCTGACCGCGAAAGCTGATCCAGTGATCGAACCCGGGGCGCGGCTGATCGCTCTCGGCGTCCTCTCCCATGTGCCACTTGCCGATGTACGCGGTGCGATAGCCGGCACGTTGGAGCTGCTGAGGAAAGAATGTCGTACCCGGCGGAATCGGCGAGGTGTTGTCGACCACGCCGTGGCGGTGCGCGTACTGCCCTGTTAGTATCGACGCCCGGCTCGGCGAGCAGAGAGCGGTCGTAACGAACGCGTTGGCAAGGTGGGCGCCCTCTCTAGCCATCCGGTCCATGGCGGGCGTCTGCAGAAAGTCCGGCGCGCCCGGCATGAAGCCCATGAAGTCGTATCGGTGATCGTCACTGAGGATGAAGATCACGTTGCGCGGCGCGGCGCGCTGAGCCTGTGGGTCGCCCGTGCCTGGACGCCTCGCGCCGAGTGCGATCACTGCGCACGCCGCAACCATCAATCCGATCCATGGCCCACGATGTCGCCCCCGCAGCACTCCGCTCGCTGTCGAGTGGTCCACTGCGTCGCCGCGCTCGTTCTCGCAATTCGCACTTCTCATTTCATTCCTTCATTGCGCGGATCGCGCCCGGCACTCACCGGCAACTCGCTGGTCCCGCGCCGCCAGCCTCTCGGGCAGCCAGCCAAGCGCACCCTTGGAAAGTACGAACGTATCGCATTGCGCCGAACCGGTGACCTCGAAGCGAATCGAATCCGTCGCTTGCGAGCTGGTGCCGACGAAAACAGTGAAAAATCCCGGCTCCACGATGCGCTCCATGTCCTGGCCGTAGAAGGCCAACTCGGCTGGCCCTAACGTGAAGTTGACGGTCGTGTCCCGTCCCGGAACGAGCTTTACGCGGTGAAAGCCGCGTAACTCCCTCACTGGCCGTGTCACGCTTCCGACTTCGTCCCGGACATAGAGTTGTACGACCTCTTCGCCCTCGCGATTGCCGGTGTTCGCCACGTTGACCGAGACGGTGACCGAATCCCCGAGCGCGATCCGGGCGGCGCTCGAGCTCAGGTTGCGATAGGCAAAGGTTGTGTAGCTCAGCCCATGGCCGAACGCATAGAGCGGCGTCCACGGTACGTCGAGATACCTCGACGTAAAGCGCTCCTCCTCACGCGGCGGCCGTCCGGTGTTCTTGTGATTGTAGTAGAGAGGCAACTGGCCGGTCACGCGCGGAAAGGAGATAGGCAGCTTGCCTGACGGGTTCACGTCGCCGAACAGCACGTCGGCCAACGCCGGACCCATCTCGACACCGAGAAACCACGCTTCGACTATCGCCGGGATGCTATCGGCGAGCCAGGGAATGGCGAGGGGTCTTCCATTCACCAGGACGGCGACAACCGGCTTGCCTGTCGACTGGATCGCCTTCGCCAGGTCGAGCTGCCGTCCGGGCAGATCCACCGTCGCGCGGTTGGCCGCTTCGGCGCTCATGTCCTCGCGCTCGCCGAGCACCAGGATCACGGCATCGGACTGTCTGGCTAGCGCAACGGCCTCGCCTATCCCGGCGGTGTCCTCTCCCTGCACCTCGACTCCCTTTGCCTGCAGCACGCGCGTCGCCGGCGAAACGGCTCGGCGAATCCCTTCGAGCACCGTTATGGCATCTTCCGGGCGCCCGTCCGCCGCCCAGTTGCCTATCGCCGAGCGCGCATCATCGGCCATTGGGCCGATTACCGCCAGCGTACCGAGCGTTTTCGCGAGGGGCAGGGTGCCCGCGTCATTCTTGAGGAGCACGATCGACTTGCGCGCCATTTCCCTGGCCGCGGCTCGGTGCGCAGGGGCCAACGTCAGTGCCGCCTGGCGCGCACTGTCCGCATAACGATACGGATCGTCGAAAAGCCCTACCCTGTACTTGGCCCGCAGCACCCGCCGCACCGCTTCATCCACCTCGCCCTGAGATACGCGGCCGGCGTTTAGTAACGAGGACAGGTCCTTGAGGAAGATGCCGCTCACCATGTCGACGTCCACACCGGCTCTCAGTGCCAGTGCCGCCGCGTCGGCGGAGTTGGCGGCAACGCCGTGCGGCATGAGCTCCATCACGCCGGTGTAGTCGCTGACGAACAGTCCGTTCCAACCCCATAGTCCGCGCAGCACGCCGTCGATCAACTCGTCGTGCGCGTGCATCGGAATGCCGGCAACTTCGTTGAAGGCGCCCATCACCGTCTCGACTCCTGCATCGACTGCGGCGTGGAAGGGCGGCAGGAAGATCTCCCAGAGCGTACGCTCGGAAATGTCGACCGTGTTGTAATCGCGCCCAGCCTCGGCGCCACCGTACGCCACGTAATGCTTGGCGGTGGCGAGCATCGTGTTGTTTGCGCGGAGATCGGTGCCCTGAAAGCCGCGAACGCGCGCCGCTGCAAGCACCGAACCGAGGTAGGGATCCTCACCCGCGCCCTCGACCACACGTCCCCACCGCGCATCGCGGGCGATGTCGACCATGGGGGCAAAGGTCCAGTGCAGCCCGTGCGCGGTCGCTTCGATTGCGGAGATTCGGGCCGCGCGCTCCACCTCGACCGGATCCCAGCTCGCCGCCTCTGCGAGCGGCACCGGAAACATCGTCCGGAACCCGTGGATCACATCGTGCGCGAAAAGCAGGGGTAGCTTGGCACGAGATTCCTCGACGGCTATGCGCTGCATGCGCCGCGTGTAGAGAGCTCCATGGATGCCGAGAAAGGATCCCACGGCGCCGGAACGAATCTGGTCTTCGCCACCGGCAGCGACCTGTGGTCCGGTGGCGGTTCCTTCGCCGCGATACTGGGTGAGCTGGCCCAGCTTCTCTTGCAGCGTAAGGCCGGCGAGCACCGAGTCGACGAACTGGTTCATGCGTGCGGTGTCGGCGGGCGGCAAGGGCGGAGCCTGTGCCGGCGGGCGCTGGGCGGCAGCGCAGCTCGTAAGGCTGGTGGCGAGGGCTATAACGCTGGCAGTATTGAACAGCGGGAAATGGGAAACGGGAAACGGGAAACGGGGAAGTGGCGCGCGCCGCGCAATCGGTAATCGGGAATGGGGAATTGGGAATTGGGAATGCGGCGGAGCGACCGAACAACCCGATTCCCCGTTCGCGATTCCCGATTCCCGATGAATCACGCGCATCGTCCCTCCAGCCATCCGCCGGAGAAGCCGGCCCGGCACAGTCCGCGGATGAAAGCGGGGTGCTCGCGCATGACCTTCCAGACAAATTCGGTTCGGTGGTTCTCGATCATGGCCAGAATGGGTCCCTGATCGATCCCAAGGTAGTTGTCGTCGAACCAGCCCTTGCCAGGCACGATCTTGCCGTGTTGCACCCTCACGCCGGGCGTCTGCAAAGTGGGATTGAACGCGTCGAGGAAGCCGTACCTGGTGAACAGGTCGTCACCGTAGCGATCGCGCATGGCGCGCAGCGCGGGGATGGCGACTTCAGGCGCGAACGGAACCGATCCACCGGCGGCGGTGGGCGCGATGGTGCCGTCGTCGATGATCTCGGTGGCCGCGGCGCCGCGTGCCATGTAAGTGTGGAATCGCCGTTGCCGGCCATCGATTTCGAGGGTGACGCCGGCCGGTCCGTCGCTCGCCGTGAGGCCCCAGATGTTGGGGCCGTAGTCGCGCCACCGGCCCGGGTTGTCTATCGCGTACTGCCGCTGCGAGAGCGTGGCGCGGCGGGAGTTCTCGAAGTAGTCGATGCCGCGCCGTCGCATGTAGGGATCGAAGATTCCGCGAAAGTCTATCCAGACGTGCGAGTACTGGTGCCCGAACAGCGGCGCGAAGTTGACGTGCGGGTAGCCATAGAACGGAGCCCAGTCATGGCTGCTGGTAAAACGTTCCCACACTTCCGGCTGCACGGGATGGGTCGGCGATCCCAGCGCGAGGACGTAGAGAAACATCGCCTCGTTATAGCCCTCGTACACCGCTGGGCCGTAGCCGCGCTCGGGGTGCCATCCCATGGTGATGAGGGGCTGGTCACGCACGAACCAGGGCCACTCCACGCGATTGTAAAGGGAGTCGGCGTACGCGCGGATGGCTACCTCTAACGAATCCGCTCCATTGAAGTACTGCTGCGCGAACAGCACGCCGCAGAGCATGAGGCCGGTGTCGATCGTGGAGAGCTCGGTGTTGCGGAACCGGAGTCCCGTCTCCATGTCGAGGAAGTGATAGAAGAACCCCTTGTAGCCGGCGAATCCTGCCGAATCCGGTCCCTGCGGCAGCCTCCACATGAATCGAAGCGTCGTCAGGGTGCGCGCCGCCGCCGAATCACGCGAAACCCAGCCGTGCTCGATGCCTATCGGGTATGCCGTTAGGGCATAGCCTATCGCGGCGATGCTGGAGAAAGGCGGGTTGGGCCAGCGATCGGGCGCCAGGCCGTTGCGGGGGTTGGTTGTTTCCCAGAAGAATGCGAAGGTGCGCTGCTGTACGGTATCGAGAAAGGCCTGCGAGCCTGCTGCTGAGGCCGGTTCGATAGGCGGGCGCGTTGCGCAGGCCCCGATCACGAGCACACTGGAGAGCAGCAGCCACCTGGAGAATCTCAGCATGGGTCGGAGATCATACGGCGCGGACCAGCTACCGGCCAGTAGAGTCGCCGGCCCGGCAGAGGATCGGTGGGTAGCCATGAATCAGGGTCAGTACTCGTGACTTCATTTGGGTGTAGTGGGGTGTTGAACGTGGCGACGCATGCAAGAGAAGTTCCTCGCCCCCGAGGCGCTGTTGTAATCACCGAGCTCTGCTGTAAGTCGGAAGAATTCTGAGAAGATTGGAACTAGGACCGCGACGGATCTCTTGTAAACTGGTGGCGCGCTTGCAAGTATTGAGTGCGGGCCTGAGTTGCAAGGGCGGGAAGCGCCAGCACGTCAGACTCGCAGTTCTTGTGTCATAATGTGTTCAGGTGAGAAGGCACACCGATACGGAGGAACCGCATGAAAGTGAGACATTGTAGAAAATGGTCACGTTATGCGCTGGTTCTGGCCGGTGCCCTATTTGGCCCATGGCTTGGCCTGCAAGCGCAGACTACGACCGGAACGATCCGCGGCGTGGTTACAGGCACAGGCGGGGCGCCGGTAGGAGACGTCCAGGTTGTTGCGCGCGATGTCGAAACCAACGTATCACGCGGCGCTGTGACCAACTCGCAGGGTGTTTACTCGATAGGGGGATTGCGGCCTGCCGGGTACGAAGTGGTCGCCAGGCGCATTGGCATGGCACCGGCAACCCGAAACCTGAGGCTGCAGATCGGGCAATCAATAACTCTCAACATTCAACTTGGCGAAGCCGCTGTGCAGCTGACCGAAGTGCAGGTGGTTGCCGCCCCTGCCGCCGAGACAAGAACATCGGAGGTATCGACGAACGTGCGGCAGGAACAGATCGAAGACCTTCCAACGGCGGGCCGAAATTTTCTGGACCTTGCGGTGCTCGCACCGGGAACGAGGGTGAACCCGGATCGGCTCGACGGGGCGGGAAAGACTTTCGCCGCTCAAGCGCAGACGGCGGATCGGATAAACGTTTTCGTCGACGGCGCCAGCTACAAGAACGACATCATCAGCGGAGGCGTTGCCGGCCAGGATGCAAGCCGGGGCAATCCTTTTCCACGCAATGCCCTTCAGGAATTCCGCATAACGACGACCAACTTCAAGGCCGAGTACCAGAAGGCTTCCAGCGCGATCATTTCAGCGGTTACCAAGAGCGGGACCAACGAGTGGACCGGAAGCGCGTTCGGAGAGTTTCTGAACGAGAACTTCGTCGCTCGTGACACGTTCTCCCGCGCGAATCCCAACTTCGTCAAGCCCGAGTTGAGTCGTTATCTCGCTGGATTGAGCGTCGGTGGTCCGATCGTTCGGGACAAGACGTTCTTCTTCGGCTCGTACGAGTTGAACTTCCAGGATCGAGAGGGGGTGACTCGCTTCAACGGCGATCCGGCGACCTGGCCAGCTTCGGTGACCGCGGTCAACAACGAGATCCATACGTCACCATTCCGCTCGCATTTGTTCTTCGCGAAAGTCACGCACAATCCCAACGATCGGCACGCGTTCGAGTTCACCGGCGACTTGCGCCGCGAGAACGACGATCGCCGATTCGGCGGCCAATTCGGAGGTCGCCAGGAAGCGTTCTCCACCGGTGAGAGCTTCAGCAACAATGTGGCGACCGGACGGGTCAAGCACTCGTTCTTCGCGCCTAGCTGGGTAAACGAGGCACTTCTCAGTTATCAGTGGTACAACTGGAAGACCGAACCGTTCAATCCGGATTTGCCGGCGCTGGACTACCAGGGTGTTGGCAGGATCGGCGGCCGCGAGGCATCGCAGGACCTCAGCCAGGGACGCCTTTCACTTCGCAACGACTTCACGTACTCCGGCTTTGAAATGGCCGGGTCACATGCCGTCAAGGTAGGCGGAAATTTCGATTTCGTGAATTACGACTTGACCAAGCGCTTTAGCGAGAATCCGATCTTCGTCTTCAACTCGAGCAATAATTTCGCAAACCCGATCGAGGCGCGAATCGGGATCGGCGATCCGAGCGTAACGCAGAGCAATACGCAGGTAGGACTGTATGTGCAGGATGACTGGAGCCCAACGTCGCGTTTGATGCTCAATCTCGGCATTCGCTGGGATTACGAGTCGGGGATGTACAACCGCGACTTCGTGACTCCCTCTAACCTCGTGGATTCGCTCACCGACTACCGCGATTCGCTGTTCATCGATATCGATCCGAGCCGCTACTTCACCGACGGTGACGATCGTGAGGCGTTCTTCGGGGCATTTCAGCCGAGAATTGGCGCTTCGTACGCGCTCGACGAACGTGGCCGGACGGTCCTGTTCGGGGGTTGGGGAATCTTCTACGACCGCTTGATCTTCAACGCGACGATCGACGAGGCATACAACGCTCAGCATCCGACATACCTATTCAGATTTGCCGACACCGCCGATCCGGCGAACAACGTTCTGGCATGGGATCCACAGTACTTCAGCCGCCAGGGACTGCTCAATGCGATCGCCAGCGGAGTCACGCCGCCAACCGAAGTCTTTCTCATGCCGAACGACCTGAAACCGCCCAAGTCGCAGCAGTGGAGCGTGGGGGCCCGTCAGGATTTCGGCAGCTGGAATGCCGCTCTCACCTACACGGGAACGCGTAGCGAGAACGGATTCACTTACGAGTGGGCGAACCACACTCTGAATCCGAATGGCACGTGTTGCGTGTTCCGGGATTTCCTGGTTCCAGCCTATCGAAACGTGCTGGTCGGATACAACGATGTGCGTAGCTGGTATGATGCGTTGTTCCTCCAACTCGACCGGCCGTACCGGCCGGTAGGCACCTGGAACTGGGGAGCGGGGCTCGCATGGACGTATACTCTCAAGGCCGAGGCAGACGGTGGCGACCTGTTCTCGTTCCCCAACGTCCGAAATCAGCCTCGTCGGCCGTTAGGCGATTTCGAGAAGCACCGCATCGTGGCCAATTGGATCAGTGACGTGCCTTACGCCTGGGGCATTCAGTTCAGCAGCCTCATCACGCTTGGAACGGGCAGGCGGCTGAACCGGGAGGATTTCACCGGTCCGTTGCCGATTATCGAGCGGGGCGTCGAAGACCCGGAGAGGTTCGGGTTCATCATTCCCGGCGCCTTCGCGTACCGGACGGTTGACGTTCGGCTGAGAAAGGACTTCCCGAATTTTGGCGGCAACCGTCTGGGAATCACCCTCGACGTTTTCAACGTCTTCAATTGGAACAACTTCGGTTGCTTCAACCAGACGTTCAGGATACGCAACGACCAGGACCAGGTAGTTGAAAATCCCAACTACGGAAATCCGGGATGCGTCATCTCGGATCCTCGCCGTGCGCAGCTCGGACTAGCTTACGATTTCAGCGCAGGGGGCTTCGCCGGCATCGGCGGCCGGTAGCCTTCGGCGTGAAGCCCAATCGGTAAAAGGCCGGATCCGGCAATTTACGCCGGGTCCGGCTTTTTCATGCCCGTCCGGTGGTTCGGCACGGCGCGGGCTGAATTGGCTCAATTCCGGGTACATCCAACGGATCGGATCGAAATCCTGAAAGATAAAAGTATCACAACCATGTATGGAGTGCGCGGCGCGAACGGCGTCGTTTCATTACGACCGGCGAGGCAAGTGCTGAGATTCGGACTGGACGTCACCGCGCCAGGAAGGTGGGCGTCCGAGAGCATGTCATGACGCTGCGTCGGCTCCAGTCGGGGCGGCGTCGTCTCGTCGGCCGACGGCTTGCGATAATCGTCGCGGCGTCGGTGCTCGTTGCCTGCGGTTCGAATTCAACCGCCCCGGCTGGCCCAGGCAACCCGGGAACCGAGTCGGAAGCTGCTTTTCTCGACGACGTGCAGGAACGCACCTTCCGCTTTTTCTGGGAGACGACGAACGCATCCAACGGCCTGGTGCCGGACCGCTGGCCGACGCCGTCGTTCTCGAGCGTCGCCGCCGTGGGGTTCGGCCTAACGTCGTACATCGTGGGCGTCGAGCGTGGGTGGACGACCCGCGCCGAGGCGCGCGATCGCGTGCTGACCACGCTGCGATTCTTCTGGAACGCGCCACAGAGCGCCAACCCGAGCCAGGTGACCGGTTACCGCGGCTTCTTCTATCATTTTCTCGACATGCAGACCGGCTTCCGGTTCCAGCAGGTCGAGCTCTCAACCATCGACACCGGGTTGCTGCTGATGGGCGTACTCGCTGCGCAGGAGTACTTTGGCGGGAGCGATTCCGCCGAAACGGAGATTCGCGCGCTCGCCGATTCGCTGTACTGGCGTGTCGAGTGGGACTGGGCCTCGGTGCGCCCGCCCGAGATCTCGATGGGCTGGAACCCGGAATCCGGTTTCATTCCACACGATTACGACGGATACAACGAAGCGATGTTCCTTTACGTGCTGGCGCTGGGCTCACCGACGCACCCGGTGGCGCCGCAGGCCTGGACGGAATTCACGAGCACGTATCGATGGACGGAATTCTACGGGCAACAGCATGTCAACTTCGGGCCTCTCTTCGGGCACCAGTACTCGCACGTATGGATCGACTTCCGTGGAATTCAGGACGCGTACATGCGCGCACGCGGCATCGACTACTTCGAGAACTCGCGTCGCGCGACGCTGGCGCAGCGTGCGTACGCGGTGCACAATCCTAACGCCTGGGAGGGTTACGGCGGAGAGATCTGGGGATTGACGGCGAGCGACGGGCCGGGTGACTTCCGCGCCACGATCGACGGTCGCGAGCGGCAATTCCACGGGTACTGGGCGCGCGGCGCGGCGGCGAACGACCTCCGCGACGACGGCACGATTGCACCGACTGCAGTGGGAGGCTCGGTGCCGTTCGCGCCGGAGATTACAATTCCGGCATTACGCGCCATGAAAGATGGAACGGGCGGTAGCCTGTATGCGCAGTACGGCTTCAAGGACGCGTTCAACCTGACGATGGACGTGCCCGGCCTGGCGCAACGGGGAACGACGGTGCCGGGTGTGGGCTGGTTCGACGTCGACTACCTGGGCATTGACCAGGGCCCGATCCTCCTGATGATCGAGAATCACCGCAGCGGCCTCATTTGGGCGCTCGTTCGAGAGAACCAATACATCGTGCGAGGGCTTTGTCGGGCCGGGTTCACCGGGGGGTGGATCGCCGGGCGATGCAACTGACGCGCGTCAACCTGCTCCAGGCCTCTCCGTGATGCGCTACGCCGCTTCCGTTAAAGCGTCGATCGGACTGATCTGCGTCCTGACGGCTATTCTGATACCGCTTTCCTGCACGCGCCCTCAGCGCCAAGCCACCGCCAGCGCGCCGCCAGAGCAGAACCGGTTCACGCGGAAGGTCCTCGTCGAAGGGCTCGACGAGCCGATGCAGCTGGAGTTCGATCGCGCGGGGCGCGTCTACTTCATCGAGCGCAAGGGCGCCGTGAAGCGTTACGACGAGTCCACCGGCCGGTTGGCGGTGTTAGGAAGGGTCCCGGTCGCGGTTGTCGGAGAGGCCGGGCTCATAGGTCTGCTACTCGATCGTGAGTTCGACCGAACGCGACAGCTCTATCTCTATTTTTCCTCGGCTGGTGAGCCGAGCGAGATGCGGCTCTCGCGCTTTACCTTGACGCCGCTCGACAGCATCGATCCGACGTCCGAGGTAGTGCTCATGCGCTGGCCGTACGAGGTGGCATCACACTTCGGTGGGGGCATGACATGGGATTCGCAGGGCAACCTCTATCTCACCACGGGCGACAACTCCGACGCGACGCAATACAACCCGGTCCATTGGACGAACGAGGGAGGGAAGGGTCAGGACGCTCAGCGCACGGCGGGCAACTCGAACGACCTGCGCGGCAAGATTCTGCGCATTCATCCCGAGCCTAACGGAACGTATACGGTTCCGGCAGGTAACCTGTTCCCGCCGGGAACGCCCAATACACGGCCCGAGATCTTCACGATGGGCGTCCGCAACCCTTGGCGGGTGACCGTCGACTCGAAGACCGGCTTTGTACACTGGGGCGACATCGGTCCGGACGCAGGGGTGGACTCGGCCGGCATCGGGCCAATGGGCTACGATGAGCTCAACGTGGCGGCAAGCGCTGGGAACTACGGCTGGCCGTACTTCATTGGCTACAACCGTGGCTACAACACGGTCGAGTATGGGCCGCCAAAGACTTTCGGTCCGCCAATGGATCCCGCTCGTCCGGCGAACCACTCGCCTAACAATACCGGGATTCGAGACCTTCCGCCGGCGCGCCCACCGATCGTCGCCTACCCATACGGTGTCTCGGAGGAGTGGCCGCTGCTCGGTAGTGGCGGCCGCTGCGCGGTGGGGGGGCCGATCTACTACTCGGCGAACTTCGCCGGCCCAAGCCGCTTTCCATCCTATTACGACGGAAAGTGGTTCGTCGTCGACTACATCCGAACGTGGATCGTGGTAGCGACAATGAGCGACGACCGGACTGAAGTAGTATCGATGGAGCGCTTCCTGCCTGACGAGAAGTACACATCGCCGCTGGACATGGACTTCGGTCCGAGCGGTGAGCTCTATGTCATCGAGTACTCGCCGGCGCCTGGCGGCCGGCTGTCGAAGATCGAATTCAACGCCGGAAATCGGGCGCCGGCTGTCGTTGCCTCAGCGGACCGCACTGCGGGCGCGACACCGCTCCGTGTCTCGCTGTCTTCGCGCGGAACGATCGACCCCGACGGTGACAAGCTTCGCTACAGCTGGACTCTGACGTCGGAGGGAGGAGCAGCGCGGCAATACTCGAGCGCGAATCCGGTGGTCTCACTCGACGCGCCCGGCGTGTACACGGCGACCCTCACCGCGACCGACCCCGAGGGCACGACGTCGAAAGACAGCATCACCCTGGTCGCCGGTAACGAGCCTCCACGTGTCGCGCTCGAAATCACAAGAGGCAACCGCTCCTTCTACTTTCCGGACGAGTCAGTCGACTACCGAGTGCGCGCGATCGATCGCGAGGACGGGCAGCCGGCGCCGAGTCGCGTGATAGTCACCGCGGACTATGTCCCATCGGGAATGACGCCGCGTGAGGTCGCATCGGCGCGCGACCTGAGTCCGGACGCCTCTATGCGTCACCTCCGCGCGCTCTCGATCATGGCGCGAAGCGACTGCTCGGCATGCCATCGCACGGACACGCGCTTTGTCGGGCCGGGATTTCGTGAGATCGCCACTCGCTATGCGGGGCAGGTTGTGGTCGACGAGGTGGCGCAGAAGATCATCACCGGCGGCAAGGGCGTTTGGGGTGAGGCGATGATGCCGCCGCATCCCTCGCTTACCCCGGCCGAGGCGTCGACACTCGCACAGTATGTGCTGAGCTTGTCGAACGAAAACGTGCGGCCGCGGCGGCTGCCGCTCGGGGGCAGCTATACGCCGGGTCGGTCAAGAGTGCCGACCGGCGACAGACAGGCGCAGTCCTCGACGGAGCGCGGCTCGTATATCCTCCGCGCCAGCTATACCGACAACGGCGCAAACGGAGTCGCGCCACTCACGACCAACACGGCGGTGCTGCTGCGTCACCCACTGCTCGCGCCGGAGACCGCGGACAGCATCTCGTCAGGCATCACCTACAATCTCTCCGAGGGCGACCCCGGCTTCGTCATCCGGCGCAGTGGATCGCACCTGGCCTTCAGAGGCATTGATCTGACCGGCATCGGCAGCATCGACGTCGGCGCGCTGACGCGATTCTACACGTGGTCGCATTTCAAGGGTGCCACCGTCGAAGTGCGTCTCGATTCGGCCAACGGGCCGCTGGCCGGCGCCCCGGTGGGGATCATCCCACCTCCCGCGAAGCCTAACCCCGTGGTACTGGGGGACGATCTCGAGAAGCCGGTGACGGTAAGGATCGAAGCGGTTACCGGTATTCGCGATGTGTATTTCGTGTTCACGAACACCGATGCGCGTCCTAGCGATGACCTCCTCCTGCTCACCGGCATCGAGTTCAAGCTGGCCGTGAAGGCCGGCGAGGTGCCGAGTGGGTTCACGCGGATCTTCAATGGAAGCGACCTGACGGGATGGCATGTGAGCCGCACGACGCATCAGGGTACGACGCTCGACGTGCGGGTCGAGGACAGTGCCATCGTGCTGCGGCAGAATCCGTATGGCCAGGGTGGGCTGTTGATGACGGATAGAAAGTTCAAGGACTTCGAGTTGTTTCTCGAGACAAAGCCGGACTGGGGGACGAACGGCGGTATCTTTTTCCGGTCGTCGGAGGGTGGGTCCGCGTACCAGATCGAGCTGGAGGGAGGGGGCGCCGGCAGAACGGGAAGTCTGTTCGGCGAAATGATGCACGTCAGCACGCCGGTGCAGGCGACCGGCGTCCAGTCGGTGTGGCGGCCCGATGACTGGAACGCCTTTCGGATCCGCGTCGAGGGCGATGTGCCTCACGTGACGCTCTGGATCAACGGTGCCCAGATCTACGAGGCGCAGCTCGGCCGTAACGATCTCATAGGCAATCGGACCGATGGTATGATCGCCCTGCAAGCGCATTGGTCGTCGACGTACGAGCCAGTCGCCGGCTCTTTCGACATGAGCGGCTCGTGGAAGCCGGGCGCGGCGCATCGCTATCGCAACATCGCGATCAAGGAACTGTCTCGATGAGTAGCGGTCGCGCGGTGGCGCAAGTGATGCTGATTTGTGCAGCCGCGATAGGAGCGCCAGCGCTCCCGGCGCAGCAACCGACGCTGACGAACGCCATCGGCATGGAGTTCGTGCTGATCTCACCTGGCACGATGCTCGTTGGCCGGTTCGAGCCTGAATGTCCGCGGCCTGAGCGCGCCACTCCGCCTGACGATCTGGCGGCGAATGCGCTGGCGCGGTGGACGCCGGACGACTACGCGCGCTGTAACGAGCTGGCGAAGCGCGACGCGTTGCCTGGATTCACCGTGACCATCTCCCGACCGTACTACATCGGAAAGTACGAGGTGACGCAAGCCGAGTGGAAGCAGGTGATAGGCACCAACCCGTCGGTCTTTCAGGGAAGTCGTGTTCGAGGCAACGCCGACCGCCATCCGGTGGACAACGTTACCTGGGCCGACGCCCAGGAGTTTGTCCGCAAGCTCAACGCAATGGACCGGACCGCTCGCTACAGGCTGCCCACCGAGTTCGAGTGGGAGTACGCCGCGCGCGCCGGCGCGACCGAGGAGCCCAGTTGGGATGAGATCCGCCTGAGCGCCTGGCAGGCGGACGTCGATCTCGGCGCGACACATCCCGTGGGCGGCAAGAAGCCGAACGCGTGGGGACTTCACGACACGTTAGGAAACGTGTGGGAATGGGTCGCCGACATCTACAACGAGAAGTTGTTCGCCGACCCCGTGCCTCCGAAAGCCGGGAACACGCATGTGCTGAAGGGCGGGTCGTTCGTCTCCGACGTCAAGAACACGACCTGGTCGACGCACGCCGGCGGACCTGGAAGCGGCTTCGATGTGGGGTTTCGGATTGTCCGGGAAGTTCGCTAGCCGGCCAGAACCTTGACAGGCTAGCGGCCACATCGTAACCGTCTTGCGTCCGGCGGGAGGATGCTCGCCGCGAGACAACACCGAGACGTCGAGCTGTCAATGCGACCAGTCCTTCTGGCGCTATGCGCCCTGGGCACGCCCTGCATTTCCCACGCACAATCGACAGGCAATAGCACCTACGTCAATCCGCTCGACCTCGATTACAAGTACAACTTCGAGCAGCTCAATAACGGTATCTCCTACCGCTCGGGGGCAGATCCGGTAATCGTCAATCACAAGGGAGAGTACCACCTGTTCTCGACGGTCGCGGGAGGATATTGGCATTCCCGAAATCTGCGCGACTGGAAATTCGTTGTGCCCAGCAGATGGCCATTCGAGGACATCGTCGCGCCGGCAGCGTTGTCAGTGCGCGACACCCTGTACCTCTTGCAGTCGACGACGATCCCTCGACCGATACTGTTCGCCACGCGTCCTGAGACCGGAAGGCTGGAGTTCTACAATCGGCTGATGCCCTCGCCCCCCGGCGCGCAGTCTCAGTACCAGCAGTATGCGCCTACACCGGGCGCGGTGCCGCCGGGGCCGTGGGACCCCGACATCTTCCACGATCCCGACACAGACAAGTGGTACATGTACTGGAACTCGTCGAATTACTATCCGCTCTTCGGGATCGAGCTCGACAAGAGCCGACGGCTAAACTACGTCGGGACACCAGTGCCCCTCATCGCTCTGCACCCGGACCGGCACGGGTGGGAGCGGTTCGGCCGGAATCACCGCGACACGCTTACGCCCTTCATCGAGGGCGCCTGGATGACGAAGCATGAAGGGAAGTACTACCTGCAGTACGCGGCGCCCGGCACGGAATACAACGTTTACGCCAATGGCACATACGTTGGCGATCACCCTCTCGGCCCGTTGACGTACGCACCGTACAATCCGATCTCGTACAAGCCGGGAGGGTTCATGACCGGCGCCGGACACGGCAACACCTTCCGGGACAATCACGGCAACTACTGGAACACGGGCACCCCGTGGATAGGCATCAATTGGAACTTCGAGCGGCGCATCGCCATGTTCCCGGCCGGGTTCGACGCGGACGGTCAAATGTTCGTCAACACGCGGTTCGGGGATTTCCCCCAGCGCCTACCGACGGCGAAGTGGGCGGACAAGGACGAGTTGTTCACCGGCTGGATGCTCCTCTCCTACCGCAAGCCAGTGCAATCGTCCTCTCAACGCGATTCGTTTCCGCCTGGTAGCCTCACGGATGAAGATCCTCGGAGCTTCTGGGTGGCGCGATCGAATCGGGCAGGGGAGTGGGTCACACTCGACCTCCAGCGCGAGCGAGAAGTGAAAGCTCTACAGGTGAATTTCGTGGACTATCAGTCGAACATCTTCGACAGCGACTCGACGGTCTACACACAGTTCAAGATGTACCATTCGCTCGATGGCAACCGGTGGACACCACTCGCCGATCTCACCGGCGAAAGGCGCGATCGACCGAATGCCTACATCGAGCTCCCGCGCCCAGTGAGGGCGCGGTACGTCAAGTACGAGCATGGGTACGTCGCTTCGCCCAACCTGGCCATCAGCGACATTCGGATATTCGGCAATGGCAGCGGTGGGCGCCCGGCTACGCCCGCCGGGTTGACGGCGCGCCGCGACACGGACCCTCGCAATGCATTCATCTCCTGGCGGCGAGTGGCGGGAGTTGTCGGCTACAACATCCTCTGGGGTATCCAGCCGACGAAGCTCTACCAGACGTACCAGGTCTTCGCCGATCAGGGCGAGTCGCTCGAGATCCGCGCGCTCACGGTGGGGCAAGAGTATTATTTCGCGATCGAAGCATTCGATGAGAACGGAGTATCGAATGCGAGTAAGCCAGTTCACATTCGTTAGGCACCGAGAATGGATGCAACGGTGACCACACTCGGAGACTGGCGATGATCGAGAAACATCGTAACGAGCTCCTGTGGCGCGGCGTCTTTCTCTCGCTCGTCGGCGCAGCTGCCTGCTCCGATACCGGTGGTTCGGATACGGTCACGCTCCGCTTCTGGGGGATGGGGCGCGAGGGTCAGGTCGTGGAGGAGCTCATCCCGGCCTTCGAACGAGACAACCCTGGAATCCGCGTCGAGGTCCAGCAGATCCCCTGGACCGCCGCCCACGAGAAGCTCCTAACCGCGTACGTCGGCGACGCCACGCCCGATGTCGCCCAGCTCGGCAACACGTGGGTTCCGGAGTTCGTCGCCCTCGATGCCCTCGCACCACTAGACACGCTCGTGCGCACCTCTGATGTCGTCAGGCTTGACGATTACTTTCCGGGCATCTGGGACACCAACGTGATCGAGGAGGCTCTATACGGAGTGCCCTGGTACGTCGACACGAGGGTCATATTCTACCGCACCGACATTCTCCGCCGCGCCGGTTACGATGAGCCACCGCGCACGTGGGCCGAGTGGCTAGAGGCGATGCGCGCCCTCCGGGCGCAAATGGGAGCGGGGCGCTGGCCGATACTGCTTCCCACTAACGAGTGGCCGCAACCAGTCGTGCTCGCCATGCAGGCCGGCTCCCCTCTGCTCCGCGACGGCGGCCAGTTCGGCGCCTTCCGTGAACCTCAGTTTCGCCAGGCGTTCGCGTTCTACGTCGAAATCTTCCGCCAGAATCTTGCACCTGCCGTCGCCAGTACGCAGATCTCGAACGTGTACGACGAGTTCGGTCGCGGCACGTTCGCGATGTACATCACTGGCCCATGGGACATTGGCGAGTTCCGCCGCCGCCTACCCGACAGCGTGCAGGGGTTGTGGGCAACGGCGCCGATGCCGGGGCCGCGTGCCGGTGAGCCGGGCGCCTCGCTAGCGGGCGGCGCGAGCCTGGTCGTCTTTCGGGATTCGGATCACCAGGCGGCGGCCTGGAAGCTGGTGGAGTACCTGTCGGCCCCCGAGCAACAACGACGGTTCTACGAGTTAACCGGAAACCTCCCGCCGCGGCGCTCGGTGTGGGAGGACCCATCGCTCAGCGGCGACCGGCACGCGCGCGCGTTCTACGAACAGCTCCAGCATGTCGTGCCGCTGCCGAAGGTGCCGGAGGCGGAGCAGATCGCCATACGGATCACCGAAGCCGTCGAGCAGGCCGTGCGGGGGCGAGCGACGATCGAAGAGGCGCTGGCCGCGCTCGATCGGGACGTGGACCGGATGCTGGAGAAGCGACGGTGGATGCTGGCGCGCGAGGAATAGCCCGATGACCGGCCCCCCTTCGACTACGCAGAGCGGCGTCGCCGCCCCGGCCGCCCACACCGGTCCCGCGATTACGGCGGTGGGACGAGGACGCACGCCGCTCATGCGCGACACCCGCGAAAATCCGCGGGCCGCGTGGACGTTCCTCGCCCCCGCACTGGTGCTGATCGCCGTTTTCTTCCTCCTCCCTGTATTAGCGGCGCTATTCCTCAGCTTCACCGATTTCGACATCTACGCCGTGGGCGACCTGGCCAACGCCCGTCTCGTCGGACTGCGCAACTACACGCAGCTTCTGCAGACTCCCATCTTCTGGACCGCGCTCAAGAACACCTTTTATTTCGCGCTGGTAGGGGGGCCGCTGTCGGTTGCGGTCGCGTTAGGAGCGGCGCTCCTCGTCAACGCGCGACTCGTGAGGTTCAAGGGACTCTTTCGCACCATCTATTTCGTGCCGTTCGTGACGACACTGGTGGCGGTCGCCGTCGTGTGGCGCTACCTCTACCACCCGCAGTACGGGCTCATCAACTACTCGCTCGGAGCGTTAGGTATCGGTCCGGTGGATTGGCTCGGCGATCCCCGGTGGGCGATGCCGGCGATCATCCTGATGGCCGTGTGGAAGAGCTTCGGCTACAACATGTTGATCTTCATTGCCGGCCTGCAGAACATCCCCGAAGAGCTTTACGAGGCGGCACGCATCGATGGCGCCGGAACGGTTCGTCAGTTCCAGAAGATCACGGTACCGATGCTCGGGCCAACACTCCTCTTCGTCGCGGTGATCACGATGATCGGCTTCTTCCAGCTCTTCGCCGAACCGTACGTTATGACTCAGGGCGGGCCGCTGCGAAGCACTACCAGCGTGGTACTGCTGATGTACGAGGAAGGATTCCGCTGGTGGCGGATGGGGTACGCCGCGGCGATCGCCTTCGTGCTATTCGCCGTCATCCTTCTGGCGACGTTACTTCAGCTCGCGCTGCAGCGGAGGGAGGCACGATGAATCCGCGCCTCACGCGAGCGCTGCTCTACGCCATGCTGATCGCCGGGGTCGTGCTATCGATGCTGCCCATGGTGTGGATGGTTTCCGCGTCGCTGATGCCCGCTGGCGCGGCCAGCAGCTACCCGCCGCGGCTTCTTCCACCGGAGGTGACGTTCGAGCACTACGCGACGCTATTCACGCAGCTCGACCTTGGTCGCTATCTGCTGAACAGCGCAATCGTGGCGGTTACCGTCACGGCAGTCTCGCTCTTCATCAACTCGATGGCCGGCTACGCGTTCGCCAAGTTCCGCTTTCGCGGGCGCGATCGCCTCTTCCGCATCCTCGCCTCAGGGCTCGTGATCCCTGTTCAGGTGGCGATGCTCCCCTTGTTCCTCCTCATGAAGCAGATGGGGCTCATCAATACCTATTGGGGCGTCATCATCCCCGGGCTGGCGAGCATTTTCGGGATCTTTCTGATCCGCCAGTACGCGCTCTCGCTGCCTGACGAGCTGCTCGATGCCGCCCGCATCGATGGCGCGAGCGAGCTGCGCATCTACTGGTCGGTCGCGCTCCCGGTCATCCGGCCGATCCTCGCCACGCTCGCCATCTGGACCTTCCTCGCGACGTGGAACGCTTTCATGTGGCCGCTCATCGTGCTCAGCGACGAATCGCGCTACACGCTGCCGGTCGCGCTGGCGAACCTGGCCGGGGAGCACGTGCAGGACACGGAGTTGATGATGGCCGGATCGGTGCTGACTTTGCTTCCGGTGATGGTGGTCTTCCTCGTGCTCCAGCGGTACTACGTGCAGGGAGTGATGATGGGAAGCGTGAAAGGCTAACTCCCCTCCTCGCCGAGTGCCTCCCCATTCGTTCGAATCACCTCGGTGTAGAGCCGCGCGCTCTCTTTCGGCGTTCGCTTCTGCGTCTCGTAATCCACGTGGACGATTCCGAACCGCTTCGAGTAGCCCAGACTCCACTCGAAGTTGTCGAGCAGGCTCCAGGCGAAGTACCCACGGAGATTCACTCCGCGCCGTATGGCGGAATGCGCGGCTCGGAGGTGCGTGCGGTAGTAATCCACGCGCAGCGGGTCGTGGAGGGTATTGCCCTCGATCGCCGGCGGGTCGTAAAACGCAGCGCCGTTCTCGGTGATGTAGAGGGGCAGGTCGCCATAGCGATCCTTTACCCATAGTAGCGTGTCGGTGAGCCCAGGCGGGTACACTTCCCAGCCCGTCTCCGTGATGACGTGACGCGCCTGCCTGACGCCGGATGCGCGGACGGGGTAGGCATCGGAGTCGTGCCTGCTCACGCTTCGGGTGTAGTAATTGATCCCGAGGAAGTCGACCGGTTGCTTGATGTGCGCCAGGTCCTCGTCAGGCCAATTGGGCCATGCTTCGCCGAAGATCTCGCGTAGCTCCGATGGGTAGCTGCCAAAGAAAACCGGATCGAGGTATTGCTGATTCATGTAGGCGTGTGCCCGCGCCGTTGCGGCCTGATCCTCTGCTGAATCCGACGCCGGATACTTCGGCTCGAGGTTGACGACCAGACCAATGCTTCCACCGCCCCGTGCGACCTCGCCGCGGTACGCCTGTACCGCCGTCGCGTGCGCGCGCAGCAGGTTATGCGATGCGATAGGTGCCTCGAACAGGTTCCGATGACCGGGGGCGAGTGGACCGTGAAGGTAGCCGCCGTCGCTCACCACCCAGGGCTCGTTGAGCGTTGCCCACAACGGGACGCGATCGCCCAAGGCACGGAACATCACCGCGGCATACTCCGCGAACCAGTCGGCGCTGTCGCGATTGAGCCAGCCGCCGCGGTCGTCGAGCGCGGCCGGCAGATCCCAGTGGAAGAGTGTCACCGCCGGCGCGATCCCCACCTCGAGCAACCGGTCGACGAAACGCTCGTAAAAGGCGAGCCCCTTCGGGTTGACGTTGCCCGTTCCGCGCGGCAAGATGCGGCTCCAGGAAATGCTGAATCGGTAGGCAGTCAACCCTAACTCCGTCATTAGCCGCACGTCTTCCTCCCAACGGCGGTAATGGTCGCAGGCGATATCACCCGTCTCGTCGTTCTGCACTCGGTCGGGAGTGTGGGCGAACCGCTGCCAGATGCTCGGCCCGGCGCCGTCAGCCAGCGGCGAGCCTTCGATCTGGTACGCGGACGTCGCTGCACCCCAGAGAAAACCTTCGGGAAAGCGGATCGGGGTCATGGCGAGATAACAGGATGCGGACCGACGATTGAGACCAGGTGCGAAATGCCACGGGACGAAACAAGGTACAAGGTATTGGGTGTTCGCCCAACTGAATGCGTATGGTCCTTGATGTCGTGCCTTCGACAGTGTGAGCGCGCATGGCCCGCGTGAAGCTCGAGCAGGTTCGAAAGGTGTACGACGACGGCACTGCTCACATTGCCGTTCATGGGATCGACCTCGAGGTCGGCGATGGTGAGCTAGTCGTGCTCGTCGGGCCGTCTGGGTGTGGGAAGAGCACGACACTTCGCATGATTGCCGGGCTCGAGTCCATCTCCGCGGGCTCGATCTGGATCGGCGACCGCGTCGTGAACGACGTGCCGCCAAAGGATCGTGACATCGCGATGGTCTTCCAGAACTACGCGCTGTACCCGCACATGTCGGTGTACGACAACATGGCGTTTGCGCTGACGCTTCGAAAACTGCCGAAGGCGGAGATCGAGAGCCGCGTCCGCCAGGCAGCTGACATTCTCGGCCTGCAAGGTGTCCTCGACAGGCGACCGAAGCAGCTTTCCGGCGGGCAACGACAGCGCGTCGCCGTAGGACGTGCCATCGTCCGGCAACCTCAAGTCTTTCTCTTCGACGAGCCGCTCTCCAACCTCGACGCCAAGCTTCGTGTCCAGACGCGTCGCGAGATCGCCAAGCTCCACCGGCAGCTAGCTGCGACAATGGTTTACGTGACGCACGATCAGGTCGAGGCGATGACGATGGGGGACCGCATCGTTGTCATGCACGAAGGTCGCGTCCAGCAAACCGATACCCCCCTCGCACTCTACGATCGCCCGGTAAATCGCTTTGTTGCCGGCTTCATAGGGAGCCCGGCGATGAACTTCGTTTCCGGATTCGTTGCCCGCGACAACGGAGCGCTCCGATTCCGAACCGAGGGAGACGGGCTCGAGTTCGCGATCCCTAGGCGCGCCGCGGTTGTGCTCGCCGGCCGGGACGGTAAACCAATAATCCTTGGCATAAGACCGGAGCACATTGCGGTGGCCGGGGCGCTGGGTCCGCCGAATCCTGCCGCGACCGGATTGGTCCGGCTGCGGCTCGACGCCGTCGAGCCGATGGGGAACGAGATTATCCTTTACGGTCGCGCCGGCGCGCACGACCTCACTTCCCGGGTGCCGCCGCAGCCGCTCCCGGCGATAGGTGACTCCGTCGAGCTGGCCGTCGACCTCGCCAAGCTCCACTTCTTCGACCCAGCGACAGAGATGGTGATCGCGCAGCCGCAAGCGTCGTAGCGAACTCGGGGGCCGCTTTACAAGCCGGGAATCGGTGAACTGGGAATCGGAATCGGGAATTGCCCCTACTAGACTAGGTTGCGACTAACGGAACCTCGGGCTAAGCTCTTGTTCCCGCCGTCGCGCTCCGCCGCCTGATCCCAGCCTCATGTCTCCTCTGCGTCCAGAACCTGAACAAGGTGTAGCATACGCAGTCGACTTCACCGCCGATCAGGCGAGCGGTCACGCTGAGCTCACCGAAAAGATCCGCCGGTTGACCTTCATCTCCAGCGCTTCGTCGGAGATGCTAGTGCGCGACGAGCCGCGAGAGTTGCTCGCCGCCGTTTACGAGCTGCTGCGCTCCGAGCTCGATCTGGACTGCTGCTTCAACTATTTGGTCGAGGACGAGTCCGCGCGCTTGCGACTCAACTTCGTCGCCGGCGTTTCCGCGGAACAGGAAGAGTCGTTGGAGTGGCTCGACTTCGGCCAGGCGGTATGCGGAGAGGTCGCCGCGCGGCGCGCCGAGATAGTCCGAGAAGACGTGCAACAGGCCGATGATCCGATGGTGGCGCTCATTCGCTCCCTCGGCATCCAGGCGTACATCTGCGTGCCTTTGATGGCGGGCGAACGGCTGATAGGCACCTTTTCCGTTGGCACTCGTAGTCGCACGGGCTTTACGAGCGATGAGATAGCACTCCTAAGGTCCATCGCCGTTCCGCTGGCATTTACGCTCGAGCGCCGCCAGTTGATTCGCACGCTCAAGCTGATGCGCCTTCGTGCGGACCGCCTTCAGTCCCTCGCATCCGCCCTCTCGCAGTCAGCCACGCCATTGGAGGTCGCGAACGCGGTGATCGAGCATTGCACGGCGATGTTCGGCGGCGTGGGCACCGTGATCGCGCGCCTGACGCGCGACGGAAACTTCCTGGAGCTTCTCGGTGCGCGAGCGATGCCTGGTGAGCTTCGTGATGAATGGGCGCAGTTTCCGGTGGATGCCGACGTTCCGCTGGCCCAAGTCGTCAGAACTGGCCAGCTGATCGAAATCGGGTCGCCTGACGAATGGACCCGTCGCTATCCCGCCCTCGCCGGAATGCTCGAGGCCTCGGGCCAACATTCGCTCATCGTGGTTCCACTGGTCATCGAGTCGCGCACGATCGGATCGATGGGTGTGGCTTTCGATCAGCCGCGGTTGTTCACCGAGGACGATCGCAAGCTCATAACGATCCTGGCGCAACAGTGCGCCCAGGCGTTGGAGCGCGCTCGCTTGCTGGAGGCGGAGCAGGTGGCGAGGCGAAGTGCGGAGTCGGCGGACCGTGAGAAAGCCGAGCTCCTCGCGTCGGTGAGTCACGACCTGCGCACCCCACTCAATGCCATTGGAGGCTACGTACAGCTTCTCCAGATGGGACTACGCGGTGAGTTGGCCGATGCGCAACAGGAGGACCTTGCGAGGATCTCGCGCAATCAGCGCCACTTGCTGCATCTGGTCGAGGAGCTGCTTCGATTTTCCGCGCTTACGTCATCGGCGCGGCCGCGGCAGATGGTACGTGTGCCGGTGGCCGAAGCGGTTCAGGCCGCGCAGGAATCGGTGCTGCCGCAGGCCGAGATGAAGTCAATTTCACTCCAGGTTCCGGAGGATGGCGGCGCTGCGGTTCAAGGCGATCCTGAGCGCATTCAGCAGATCCTCATCAATATCCTGGCTAATGCCGTGAAGTTCACCCCGGCGGGGGGGAGCGTGACGCTGTCATCCGAAGTGCCGACGCCGGCGGAGGTGTGTCTGCGCATCAAGGATTCCGGTCCGGGTATTCCCGCGGAGATGCAGAGCCGCATCTTCGAGCCCTTCCGCCAATTGAGGGAAGGTTCAAGCGAAGGGGTTGGTTTGGGGCTCGCAATCAGCCGCACCCTCGCACGCGCCAGCGGTGGGGATGTGAGCGTGGAAAGCGAGCCCGGTGACGGGGCGACGTTCATCGTTCGCCTGCCCAGAGCGCGATAGGGAACTCGTCAGGTCACCGCCAGTACCTGCCGCATCGTTGGGCGGTCGCGCTGGTAAGCTACTTTACGGTATGCCAACTCCCGCCATCTCCGTCGTCGTCGTGTCCGACTACGGCTCGAGCGCTACCCGGTCGTGGAACGACGAGCGGGCCTGTCTCGATGCGCTCGCCGCCCAGGATTTTGGCGAGCCGATCGAGGTCATCCTCTCCGAGGACGAGCGGTTCCGCGGCTCGATGCCTTCGGAAATCGCATCGCGCGTAGAGAATCAGCGCGTGGTCTTCAGCAAAGCGTCGACCTCGTATGGATTGAAGAACGCGGGGGTCCGCGCCGCGTCGGCTCCACTCGTTGCGCTGATGGATGCCGACTGCCGTGCCGATCCAGACTGGTTGCGACACCTCGTGGCGGCCTTCCGTTCGCGGCCGGACATAGCGGTCGTTAGCGGACGGACCTTTTACGATGGGACCGGCCTGGGGGAGCGAGTACTCTGCCTGCTTTCGCGGTCGTACCTGGATCCCGGTCGCTCCGGGGAAACGGCGTTTGCCTCCAACAACGCAGTGGGATTCCGTCGAGACGCATATCTCGCGCATCCACTCCCGGAATCGTTAGGTGCGTTCGCCGCGCGAATACAGTCCGAATCCATCCGGCGTGACGGCGGAATTCTCTGGTTCGAGCCCCGCATGCGGGTCGTACACGAGTTCGAGGGGTGGCCGATGGAAGCGGACATCCGAAAGAACATCGGCTATGGGACGGTGGCCACCAGGCTTGCCGAACCGTGGATGCCTTACGCATCGCTGGTGCGAGTGGGCATTGGCGCCGCGCCGGTAATCGCCGGCGCCAAGCTGCTCAACAGCTGGCGCGACTGTGTACGGTGCGGCAGCGCGTACGGCGTCAGGTGGTACGAGATGCCGTTCGCGATGGCGGCGGCGGTGGCGGTGAACGCCATGGAAATCCCCGGGATGCTCGCGGCCTACCGCGGGCGGGCAGTACGCTCGAGCGCCTATCGGTAGAATGCGCATTCTCATGCCGTCGATCGTCGATCCGCGCCTTTCTCGCGGCGGCGCGTGGACGGCCACCCGCGGACTGATGCGCATGCTGGAGCTGGCATGGCCGGCGGCCGAGGCGGATTGCATTCCGCTTCGCGCCCGCTCGCTCCCGGCTCACCGTGCTCGTCAGGCGTGGTGCATGCTACGGTCCGCCGCCGGCGGCCGGTTGCCGGCCAAAGTCGAATTCGCGCGCGATCGGCGACTGCTCCGTGTCTTCGAGCAGAGGCTCGGTGAAGGCGTTCCCGATCTGGTGATGGTGAACGGTAGCGATCTGCTCTGGCTGCTGCCTCACGTTCCAGCGGGCGTGCCGGTGCTGCTCATAGTTCATAACATCGAGCACGAGCTCTTGCGCCAGAAGATCACCCAGCTGGTGGAGAGATGGCCCATTCTGGCAAGGCCGCTGGAGCGCGACTGGCGATCGCTGCGCGACTTCGAGTGGAGATCCATGCGCAGTGTGGATGGCGCGATCTTTCTTTCGGAACTGGATCGCGCCGCGTCACGGCAGGAGTGTCCGGAATTACGCTCGCTCGTACTCCCGCCGGTGTTCAGCTATGAGCCGCATCCGCGCGCGCCTCGAGCCGGCGCCGTTCTGCGGATCGGCATGTTCGCCGACTTCACCTGGTGGCCCAACATGGCGAGCCTCCGCTGGTTTCTTCAAGAAATCTGGCCGGCGATAAATGCGCCTGTCGAGCTGCACCTGTTCGGCTTTGGAAGCGAGCGAGCCGATGCCGGCGCGAGAGGCGTTCACTCGCATGGCTACGTCGATGACCCACGTGATCCCTTCTCGCGGTGCGACCTGATGATCGCGCCTATCGTGATGGGGGCCGGAGTGAAGGTGAAGGTGGCGGAGTCGCTTTACAACCGCGTGCCGGTAGTTGCCACGCCCTTCGCCTTGCGCGGGCTGGCGCTCGGTCCGCTCGATTCGGCTCATCAATGTGAATCGGCGGAGGAATGGGTGGCCTTCTTCAACTCGGAATCTGCCCGTCGCTTTGCCCGCGGAGAGGTGCCGGCAGAAGTCGCCTTGCGCTTCTCGCCGCACCGGCTTGCCGGCGCGCTTCGAGGATTCTTATCGGAGATCGGCGCGCCTGACGCGTCGACTACCCGCTCCGGCTGACGATCGGCGTCAGGCGAGCCAGCGCGCGCCGTTGACACGCGCCGGCCATGGTTGAGATCAGTGCCCGGAGTGCGCCCCGGCCGCCGCCGTCGCGCGTGCCTTCTCGACCTCTTTCGCCAGCTCGGCGTACGCGTCGGTGCTCAGCACGTTGAAACTCGGCACCGTGTACGTTACGCGCCCGTCAGGCGCCACGATGAACAGGGCGCGCTTGTCGTACTTCCCCTTGGCATCGTATGCACCATAGAGCGATCCGACCTTTCCGCCCACATCGCTCACGAACAGCATCGGGAAATCCTCTTCCTGCGCCCAATTGACGAGCGCGGAATCCGGATCGGCACTGATCCCCATAACGACCACGTCCTTGCCGCCGTTGAACAGCGACTCGTACTGGTCGCGATACGACTGCATCTGGACCGTGCACCCCTTGGTGCGGGCTTTCGGGAAGAATGCCAGAACGACGGTCTTGCCGTGGAAATCGGAAAGGCGGACTGGCGCCTCGAGGGCACCGTAGCGGGTCGCGCCAGAGCTGCTGAAATCGGGTGCGGCGGTCGCAACGGCTGGCGCATCCTGCGCCTGAGCAGTTCCGCCAAACGTGGCGAGCGCGGCGGTGACGATCAGAGCGGTAGCCCGCCTGACGATTGTTTCCTGGCGCATAGGCATTCCTGAGAGGGTCGGGGTCGTGCTAAAGATGGATAGCGGCGCTGGCGGCCGCAACGAAGCGCCGGTGACGTCGATCACTCTTCTCGAATCGCGGACAATCAACCGTTTCCCAGCCGGACAACCCGACCGGTTATCGTCCGCAATTCGCCCTCAACCTCGGGTCCCGACTGTGCCATGTAAGGCACCGGATACCGCACCAAGCGGATCGGGAATAACTCGGAGGGAGCAATGATACGCATTGGACGTTACATGTTGGCGCTGCCGTTGGCCTTTGCAGTCGCGGCGTGCAGCCGGGAGAGTGCCCAGCCGGCGTATGATGCCGGACTGAGCCAGGATCTGGCATTGGCGGCGCAGGGTGCGTACGGTCAGCAGCCGTATGCCTCGCCGCAGGAGTTGGGCTACGGACAGGCGTACGCGCCGCAGTATGGCGCCTATCCACAGGCACCGCAGTACTACCCGCAGGCGCAGCCGGTTCAGACGGTCTATCGCGCTCCGGCGCCGGCACCGGCCCCACGCGTGGTTTACCGGACGCAGCCAGCGCCCGCGCAGCAGGAAGTGAAGCGCAACACCAAGCGTGACGCGATGATCGGTGCGGCGACCGGCGCCATAGCCGGCGCGGCGATCGGCCGGGACGTGAAGGGTGCGGTGATTGGCGCCGCTGCTGGCGGTGTGCTCGGGGCGATCGTGGGGCATACGATTGACGTCGAAAAACCGTAGGAAAGCGGGAAGCGGGAAGTGGGAAGCGGGAAGCGGGCTGACGGCGGGAAACGGGAAATGGGAAACGGGAAACGAAGAGGCCTTCGTTTCCCGTTTCGCGTTTCCTTCGCGGGATCGAAACTGCTCCGCAACGTTCACGTACATTTCTGGGTCTAACCAAGCGATGCCGGCTTCCCGTTTCCCGTTTCCCATTTACCGTTTCCCGCTTTTTGGCCGTCACCCCGTTTCCCCTTTCCCCTTTCCCATTTCCCGCTTTTTCCCATAGCTCAGAAATGATCACGATCTCCGTTGTCGACTACGCCCCCAACAGAGTCATGCCGGCGCATTCGCACGAGACGTTAGGGATCAGTGTAGTGATGCGGGGGCTGGTCGAGGAGACTGCCGGCAGGAAGACCGAGATTGCCGGTATCGCCAGCGCGGTGATCAAGCCGCCGGGAACGGTGCACGCCAACCGATTCGGCCCGCAAGGCGCGCGGCTGCTCGCGATTGACATGTCGCCCGGGGCGGCGAATGAGTTGCTAGGCCATCACCGCTTTCTCGGCCGATGGCAGTGGATGCGGGTGATGCGGGCGTTAGGTGCTACTTGCCGCACGCTTAGCCGCGTCTCGCATGTCCGGCCGCTGGATGGCGATGCGGTGGAGAATCTGGCGGTGGAGCTCGTTGCCGCCCTCGATGGCGATGCGCCGGCGTCGCGTGGCGTGGCTCCCTCCTGGCTCGCTCGAGTGCACCAGCGGCTGGACGAGGACTTCGCCACCCCCTTCCGCGTTCGGGAGCTCGCATCCGAGGCGGGGGTGCATCCCGTCTACCTGGCGCGCCGGTTCCGGCGGCACAACGGCTGTTCGGTGCTGGAATATGTGCGCACGGTTCGCCTGCGCGCCGCCATGCGCGAGCTTGCCGACGCCGCGCGACCGCTCTCCGAGGTGGCCGCTCGGGTCGGCTTCTCGGACCAAAGCCACCTTACCCGGGCGCTGCGCGCCACTACGGGCCTCACTCCACGTGCGTATCGGAGGCTCGCGCGCCCGGCCTGACTCGCCTGGTTTCATTCATTCAAGACAGGACCGGTTCCGCATGAGACATTTGGAGTAGATGTGTGCCCCTTGAAAGGGACAAGGGCGTGAATCAGATACTCGAACGGACGAATACCCATGCCGCAACGCTCGAGCTGGCTCCCGGCAGGACCTGTCATGCTTCTGCTCGCTGCAACAGTGGTTCCGGGGTGCGGCCGGTCGGCGGAAACCTCGCCACCCGCCACGCGCCTCTCCGACAACGGCACCGCGGCGCACGCGGATCCCGTGGCAGATACGATCGCTCGCTTTCTCAATCGCGTGGTCGCCGAAATTCCGGAGATTCCCGGCATGTCGATGGCCGTCGTAAGGCAGGGCGAGGTCGTCTACCTCGGCGCCGCCGGTCATCGCGACGTGGAAGCGCGACTGCCCGCCACCGTCGAGACGCCGTTCTATATCGCGTCATCGACGAAATCGTTTACCGGCATGGCGGCGGCGATCCTCGCGGAACAGGGCCGGCTCGATCTCGACGCACCCATAACGCGGTACATCCCCGAGCTCCGGTTGCCGCCACCACCGGTCGCCGATTCAGTGACCATGCGCAATCTGCTCACGCACACGATTCCCTTCATCAACCGCCCGGTTGTGTGGCGCACCGCCTATTCGGGCCAGCACTCCCCGGCGCTGCTTGTCGAGCTGCTGGCGCACAGCGTGCCGCGCGATCCTGGATTCCAGTACGACAATCTCGGCTACGTTGTGGCGAGTCTGGTTCTCGACCGGATAACCGGCCGCCCCTGGCAGCAGACGCTCGACAGCATGCTGTTCGAGCCGTTAGGTATGCGGCACACATCGGCGTACATGTCCGAAGCGGCGGCGTGGGGACTGGCGGCGCCGTATCAGTCGGGCGAAAGGATTCCGCAGCTCAAGACCGATTCGACGATGCATGCGGCAGGGGGGATGGTGACGTCGGCGGCCGATCTTGCGCGCTGGCTCGAGGCACAGCTCGTGTCTGGCCAGGTGGACGGCCGCCAGGTGCTGCCGGCACCGGCTGTTCTCGAGGCGCACCGCAACCAGGCTTCGCTCTCCGCGCGGTTCGGCCCCTATCTGCGATTCGGCTACGGTTTCGGCTGGTACTGGTCGACTTGGGAGAGTGACACGCTGCTCCATCATTTCGGTGGTTATGCGGGCGCACGTGCGCACGTGTCGTTCATGCCGAGGCACGGCATTGGCGTCGCCGTGCTGCTCAACTCGTCAGGCGCCAACTCGGCCGCGGCCGATGTAGTCGCCAACTATGCCTACGATGTGCTGCTCGCCAAGCCCGGCCGCGAGGCGAAGTACGACTCGATACTGAGCAAGGCGCGGACCGATCTCGAGCGGCGTGCCGAAGGCCTGCAACAGGAGTACGCGAGGATCGCTGCGCGGCCGCGGACGCTCACGCGTCCCATCCAGGACTATGCCGGCACGTATGTGAATCCGCTACTCGGGGAAATGCGGGTGCAGGCAGCGAGCGATACACTGATCGTGTCGATCGGACAGCTGAGCTCTCGTGCGACCAACTACACCGATCCCAACTCGATCCGCGTAGAGCTCGATCCGGGCAGCGGGCAGGTGGTCGCGTTCGACGTGACCGAGGCCGGAGTCACCGGTCTGGCATTCTCCGGCTTCACGTTTGAGAGGCGGCGTTAGGCGGGAAGCGGGAAGCGGGAAGCGGGGTTGCGGGTTGCGAGTTGTAGGACTGGGGTCTTTGATTAACGCGTCACGGAGCCGAATGGAATTGAGGGTCGGAACTTGATCTCCGTCCGCTTCCCGCGCCCCGCTTCCCGTGCCCCGCTTCCCGCTTCCCGCGACCTACTGCCACTCCGCTCCCAGACGCGCCATCAACGACCCCAACACCTCGATTCCGTCCCACAGGTTCTTCAGCCTGACGTTCTCGTTCGAGGCATGCTGGTTGTTGTCGTGGTTCACGATCGGTACGATGATGAGCGGCGCGCGCAGCGTTTGTTCGAACGTCGAAAGGGGAAGGCTGCCGCCGAGCATCGGGACGGCGATGACTGGCCGGCCGGTTGCGCCCTGCACGGTGCGGAGCACTGCCTGGGCGACGGGCAGCGCCATGTCGGTGCGCAACCCGGGGTATCCATCGCTCCATCGCACCTGCACGACCTTCGGGTATGCGCGCCTCACCGAATCGCTCGGCTCGTCGCCCACGATGTGATATCCTCTGGCCCGAATGTGCGCCTCCACCAGTTCCTTCACTCTCTCCGGAGTCTGATCGGGCACCAGGCGGAAACCGACGGCCGCCCGCGCCTGCGTGTGGATCGTGTTGGTCGCCGACTGGCCTACGCCACCGAATTGAAGCCCCTGGATGTTCAGCGCCGGCATCATGATCCGCTCCAACAGCGGTGCGCCACCGGCTTCGGTGGCGCCTAATGCCAGCTCGTGTCGTAAGGCGCTGTCGGTCGACGGAACTGCCGCAATCGCCGCACGCTCCGCGGTGGATATCTGACGCAAATCGCTGTTGAAACCGTCGATGAGAATGCGTCCGTCGTCGTCGCGCATGCTGGCCAGCAGCGATACGAGCAGCGCCCCGGGATTCGGTGCCCAGTTGCCGTAATGTCCGCTGTGCAGGGCGCGTCGCGGCCCGTATACGGTGAGATCGAACCCGATCACGCCACGAACGCCGAACACCACCTGCTGCTCGCGCGACTGATGCACCGGTCCATCGCAGAACAGCCAGACGTCGGCTCGTAAGGCGTCGGCGTGCCGGGCGAGCAGGTCGCCGAGTCCGGCCGATCCCGCCTCCTCGCCACCTTCGAAGAAAAACTTCAGGTTTACGCTCGGCCGGATGTTCGCGGCGCGGAGGGCATCCAGCGCGGCCAGCATGGCCACTATCGGCGACTTGTCGTCGCTCGCCGATCGGGCATACAATCGCCACTCATCGCCGAACTGGCCACTCGCACCGCTGGGAATCGGCCGCTCCCGTCCACCGCCGTCGAGCGGCCCGTCGCGCAACACCGGGGTCCACGGATCTGAAGACCAGGAAGCTGTGTCGACCGGCTGGCCATCGTAATGCGCGTAGAACATTACCGTCCGCGTCGCCCCTGGGGTCGTTATTTCTCCGAACACGGCGGGCGAACTCCCGGGCGACTCCAGCACGCGCGCCGTCGCTCCGCGGCGCTCGAGCATTGACACGAGCAAGCTGGCATTACGCCGGATGTTCGCGGAATCGCGCGCGATGTTGGGGATCGACAGCAACTCCACCAGCTCCCGCACTATGGCGGCCGAGTGCGACTGATGATGTGCTCGAAGTACCTCTCGTACCGAGTCTGCGGAGGGCACCTGCGCCGCGGAGGTCATTGGCGCCAGGAGGGAAATGAACGTCGCTGCCATTAGAGTCGCCTGGCTATTCCGGCGACGTACCCTGGCCGATGCTTCGCGTTTCTTACCACAGAGGACACAGAGGGTCGCAGAGGTAGCAGAAGAAAGACTTGATCGGCGCATGGCGAGATCGACTGTGGTGAAAGATTTTTCTTTTTTTTTGTTCGCACTTCGCCCTTCGCACTTCGGCTTAGCGGGGTGAGGGACGCGGGACGCCGGAAGCGGGAGGCGAAATTCCCTCTTCCCGCTCCCGCTTCCCGCTTCCCTCAGTGCCCCGCTCGAATGACAACCGTCCGCCGCAACTCATCCGCCGACTGCAGAATCTTCCGGCGGAGATCGATCGGCAATTCGGGGTTGGCCGCGAGGAAGCCGTCCACAAGCGCCAGCGCTTCGGCACTCGTCTGGCCATTCAGAAAAGCACTCAGCCAGCTGCCGAGATAGAAGATTCGACGGTTGCGCTGGATCCAGGGCAGGGAATCGAGCGCCGCTTCGAGATACGGAAGCGAAAGCTCGCTATGCGAGATCGCGTTGAAGTTGCCGAGGCTGGCCGTGGCCCACTCTTCGTTCAGCGTGCTGTCGGCGAAGTAGCGGCGGAAGTATTCGGCTTTGACCGCGGCGTCAGGCACCGCTGCTCTCGCGGCAAAGGCGCGGCGCTTGCCTTCGGTCGTCGAGTCCGATTGCATTTCCTCGAATAGCCTGGTGTGGGCGTTCGGCGCGCCCCGCTCGAGAAGTTGGCTCAAGATCGCCCAGCGGGTGGGGGCGCGAAGGGGCGCGCCCGCGGCGGTGCTGTCGTCGAGCAGCGAGTCGAGCCTGGCGAGCCCGGACGGCGTTTGCGCCAGGGCAATGAAGGCGTCCAGATGAGCCTTGCGAATGCCGTAGGAGCGCGTGGAGTCATCGCCAACGAGCTGCAGCATACGTTCCACTTGGGGCAGAATTGCGGTGCGCTGCGAGTCATCGAGGTAGGCGGACACCGCCCGCGCCATGCGCCCGAGCGTGTTCGCCACGATCTGCTCGTCAGGCTCGCGGGTGAGCTCGCGAAGCGTGAGTCGAACGTAGGCACCCGGCGCCAGCTCGGCGGCGCGCACCAGGTCCCACATCGCGCCCCAGAGCATGGCGCGGAGAAAGTCGTCTTCGATAGTGCCGACGTGCCGCTGCAACCACGCCGCGCTTATCGTGTCGAGAGCTATGGTTGCGTAACCGTAGTCACGCGAGTTGGCGAATACGAACTCCGCCGGAGGAGCGCTCGCCGGCAGCCGCACCACCGTCGTCTCGGCGTCGATGACCGCCGGGATGCGGGTGAACTGGCCCGCCTTGTTTCCGAACAGAACTTCCACGCGCATCGGCCAGCTTCCAGAGCCGGCGAGCGTCTGTGCCGGCCGCTGCACCAGCGTCACCGACGTTATGCACGCAGCGCAGGAGCCGGTACGCTGCACGCGCGGCAGCTGCTCAACCACTGGCATTCCGGCGCGCAGAATGTACTGCGCCCCCCAGTCATCCAGCGGACGCTTGGCCGCACTGCCTATCGTCTC
>JBGTNB010000038.1:0-2759 GCA_041743285.1 Gemmatimonadaceae bacterium | reverse complement strand
CGCGAGAGAGATCAGCGAGCGGGTCAAGGGCATTCCGGGGTTGGAGAACCTGGAGGCCAGCGCCGAGGAGGGCAGCCCGCAGATCGCCATACGCCTCGATCGCGAGCGCGCCGGCCATTTGGGTCTCGATGTGGCCCAGGTTGGACAGACCTTGCGAACCGCGCTCGATGGCACCATCGCGACGCGCTTCGCCGAAGGAAATAGGGAGTTCGACGTCAGGGTGATGCTTCCGCGGAACAAGTTCACCAGCCAGGAGCAACTCGGGTCCGTCGCTCTCTTTCCGGGAGGAGCAGGCCGGGCGCCGATCTACCTGCGCGATGTAGCCGAAATCGCCATGAGTCTTGGCCCCACGGAGATTCGTCGCGAAAATCAGAATCGCGTTCTCCGCCTGAACGGCGATGTAATCACGGAAGTTGCGTCGGTCGGCGCTGTGAACGACTCGATTCGGGCGCGACTCGCATCGCTCGAGCTGCCTGACGGCTACGGTCTCATCTACGGCGGAGAGGAAGAGGCAATCGAGGAGAACAACCGGCAGCTGACAATTGTCGTGCTGCTGGCGGTGTTTCTGGTGTTCGTTGTTCTTGCGCTGCAGTACGAGAGCCTGGTCAATCCACTGGTCATTCTGATCACAATCCCGCTGTCGCTGATCGGCGTGGGAATCGGCCTGGCGACAACGGGTACCCCGCTCAGTGCCCCGGTATTGCTCGGCGTGATCCTGCTGGCCGGAATCGTCGTCAACAACGCGATTCTTCTGGTGGAGTACGTCGAGGAGTACCGACGTGACCATAACGTGCCCATGGAAGAAGCGCTCATCCTAGCCGGCGTCGTACGTCTGCGTCCCATTCTCATGACGACGCTGACGACGATGCTCGGAATGCTTCCGCTGGCGCTCGGACTGGGCGAAGGGTCCGAGCTCATGCGGCCGCTGGCCATTGCCGTCGTGAGCGGTCTTCTGGTTTCGATGATTCTCACGCTGTTCGTGGTGCCCTCCACCTACTCGCTCATGCACCACGGCGCGCGTCGCCTGCGCGGATTCGTGCTGGGCGACGATCGCCATACGGCGCCGTCAGGCGAGCCGGCTCCTTCCGCCGGCGACTGACACTACCGGCCGCCGCTCGACGATGTCGCGCGGCGGTTAGGTAGTCAGGCAGTACGAATGTCGCTCAATCGTGGGTCAGACGCCTAGCACAGCTTACTGCCAGGAGTTCCGATCGGCAGAGCGCCGCGAAGCGCCGCCGCGCGGCTTTCGTATCGCAACTCGCACTTCTTACTTCATATCATGGACTGATGCAGATGCGTGACCTTCTGTATCGAGTCCCAACATGGCCCTCCCGGCTTCATCCCTGTCACGCGCCACTTCCCTGATGCGCCCCTCGAAAGTCACAAGCAAGCGGTCAGCCAGCATGATCAGCTCGTCGAGATCCGCGGAGGCGATAACCACGGCGCCTCCATTATCGCGCGCGGCCAGGAGACGCTCATGGATGGCGGCGGAGGCAGCGATGTCCAGCCCCCGCGTCGGCTGCTCTACTACCACCAGCGGCGGTTCGCCAGACAGCTCGCGCGCCAGTACCAATTTCTGCTGATTGCCGCCGGACAGCGTTTCAACCCGCGCGTGGGGCCCATCAGCGCGTATGTCATGGTGACTGAGAAGCAGAGCGGTTGAGCGCTCCAGCGCGCTCCACCGTATGCGGCCGCGGGCGATGCCCGCTCCTCGTAGCGCGACATTCTCCACGACCGTCCACTCCGCCACGAGTGCATCGCGCAAGCGATCCTCGGGAACGAATCCAATCTGTTCCGGCAGCTCGAGCGTTCCGCTCTCGACTGGCATACGGCCGGCGAGCGCGCGCACCAGCTCATGAACTCCCGACCCCTCAACACCGGCAATGCCGACTATCTCGCCGGCGCGCAGTTCGACCGTAGAGGTATGGACGGCGGGAGTGCCGCGTGGCCCAGCAATGACTATGTCACGAGCCGCAGCGACCAGGGGCGCGTCGATGCTGGTCATCCGCGCCAGGCGCTCGCTCAATAACTCTCGCCCTCCCGAAGGAGGAGGCGTATCGCCGAGCATCGCCCGCGCAACCGTGTCCTCCGACGCCGCGTCACGCGCCACCGACAATACAGTTCGCCCGCGCCGCATTACGGTGACGAAATCCGCTACAGTCAGCGCCTCGCGCAGCTTGTGGGTAATGAGCACCACCGCTCCGCCGCCGTCGGCAAAGCCGCGCAGCACCCTGAGAAGCTCCTCCGACTCCTGCGGCGTGAGCACCGCCGTCGGCTCATCGAGGATGAGGGTACGCGCGCCGCGGGCCAGCGCCTTGACGATCTCGAGGCGTTGCTGTGCTCCGGTCGGCAGAATCTCGACCCTCTCGTCAGGTTGAACGGACAGGTTCGCGCGTCCCGCGACCCGTAACATGCGCGCACCCGCCTCACGCTTGGAAAACCATCCACGCCCACCTAACGCAACATTCTCCGCCGCCGACAGCGCCGGTACCAGGGCGAAATGCTGGTGCACCATCCCGAGGCCCGCCCGCAGCGACGTGGCGGGTGAGGATGCACGCAGCTCACGGCCCTCCACCGTTACGGTACCGGCGTCGGGTTTGACCATTCCGAACGCCACGCGAAGGAGGGTCGTCTTTCCGGCGCCATTCTCGCCAAGTACGCCAACGATCGCCCCTCGCGGAACCTGGAGAGAGGCCTCGCGAAGCGCCTGCACCGATCCGAAGCGTTTGGAGATCCGGTTCAGCTCGAGCGCCGGCGCC
>JBGTNB010000037.1:0-6150 GCA_041743285.1 Gemmatimonadaceae bacterium | reverse complement strand
TATGCAACGGAAGCAGTCGTTACTCGATGCGCTGGCCATCATGCGCGACCTGCGGCAACGATGCGAGTGGGACGCCGCTCAGACGCATGCGTCGCTGCGTCCCTATCTCATCGAAGAAGCCTTCGAGCTGGACGACGCTCTGCGCGCCGGCAGTGCCGATGCGATGCGCGAGGAACTCGGCGACGTACTGCTTCAGGTGCTCTTTCACGCGGTAGTCGCCGAAGAGCTGTGCACCTTCGACATCGATGACGTGGCGGGGTCGCTCGTGTCGAAGATGGAGCGCCGGCACCCGCACTTATTCGGGAGCGGCGAGCGCGAATCGTGGGAAAAGATGAAGGCGCGGCATCGCGAACGACTTGGCGAAGGGTTGCCCCTGGCACTCCCCGCACTCCACCGCGCTCACCGTCTGCAGGACCGAGCTGCCGGAGTGGGATTCGATTGGCCAGACACGTCCGGGCCGCTCGACAAAGTAGCCGAAGAGCTGGAAGAAGTGCGCGAGGAACTAGCAGCGCCCCCGGTTCGCGGCGACGCGAGCGATGTCCCGATTCACGACGCTTCGCATTCCGCCCTGGAGGCCGAGCTGGGCGACCTGCTGTTCGCGGTGGTCAATCTGTGTCGTAAGGCGGGAGTGCACGCATCCCTCGCCCTGGATGCCGCCAACGCCAAATTCGAGGAGCGCTTTGACGCGATGGCGAGTCTGGCCGCGGAACGAGGAATCACGTTAGGCGAAGCGAGTCTGGAGGAGATGGATGCGGTGTGGGAGGAGGTGAAGAAGAAGAGATGAGAGATGCGAAAAGAGATGAGAGAAGCGAGATGCGAGGAAGAGCGCTTTGGTCCCCCTCGCAACTCGCACCTCTCATCTCCGTTACGGTCTCAACCGGTTCATGAGTCTCGGAAACGCAATAACTTCCCGAAGGTGTGGCACGCCGCAGATCCAGGCCACGGTACGCTCGAGGCCCAGCCCGAAGCCGGCGTGCGGGAACGTCCCGTACTTTCGAAGATCGAGATACCAGCCGTAGGCATCCATCGGGAGTCCTTCCTCCTCGATACGCCGCTTCAGTTTGTCGAAATCGTCTTCGCGCTGGCTGCCGCCGATGATCTCGCCATAGCCCTCTGGCGCGAGACAGTCGTTGCAGAGCACTGTCCGCGGATCGTCGGGGTTCTCCTTCATGTAGAACGCCTTGGCTTCCTTGGGGTAGTTGAAGATGAAGATGGGCCGGTCGTAGTCCTCAACCAGCAGAGACTCGTCCTCGGCGCCCAGGTCTTCGCCCCAGGTGACGGTGCTCCCCTTTTCTTGCAGCACCTTCACGGCGTCCGTGTAATTGACGCGCGAAAAGGGTGCAGTCACACGCTCGAGCGCGGCGGTATCGCGCTCCAGTTCGGCAAGCTCGTTGCCGCACCGTTCAAGCGCACGCTCGACCAGGTAGGCTACGAAATCCTCCTGCAATCGCATGTTGTCGTTCGAGTCGTTCCACGCCACCTCCGGCTCGATCATCCAGAATTCCGTCAGGTGGCGGCGCGTCTTGGATTTCTCGGCGCGAAAGGTTGGACCAAACGTGTAAATCTTGCCGAATGCCGCTGCGGCCGCTTCTCCGTACAGCTGGCCGGTCTGAGCCAGAAACGCATTGCCCTCGTCGAAATACTCGGTGGCGAAGAGACCCGATCGCTCGCCGATGGCCGCCGTCAGAATCGGAGTATCCACGCGGAGGAACCCTCGCGCGTAGTAGAAATCATGGATGGCTTGCTCGATCTCGTTTCGAACGCGGGCAATCGCCACCTGGCGCCGGCTGCGCAGCCACAGGTGACGGTTGTCGAGCAGAAAATCGATGCCGTGCTCCTTTGGCTGGATGGGATAGTCCAGTGGGCTCGCTCCCACCAACTGAAGGCTCTGCACTCCCATCTCGAATCCGCCGGGGGCCCGGGCGTCGGCGCGGACTTCTCCCGTGACGATGATCGAAGATTCGATGGTGAGATGCGCGAAATTCTCCCAGACTTCGGGCGCAACCGCGTTCTTCACCACCACCGACTGCAGAATACCACTACCATCTCGGACGACCACGAAGGCAACTTTGCCGGACGACCGAACATGGGTGACCCATCCCCTTACGCTGACTACCTCGCCAGCGAAGTTACGCAGGTCTCCAATGGACACGAACCGCGATGTCATTGACCTTGAATAGAAAGACTACCGAATGCCGCCGGCGCTGGTGGCGGGGGAGCGGCATCGTACTGATGGCGGCAATCGGTGTCAACGGCGGATGCGCCCGGCGGCACGCGATTCCGCCTGACGCCATGGGCGAAGTACGCACGTATCTCGGCAGCGCATCGCGAGCGCCCTCAGCAGACGGGACGGTGAGCGATGACCCTGAGCTCGAATGGGAAGCCAGGTTGGGACGCGGCACGCTCGGTGTTCCAGCGGTTGGACCCAGCGCGGCGGCCGTGGCGACGATAGATCGGTGGCTCTACGCCTTCGATCCGCGAACCGGTGGCATCTACTGGCGGAGCCGAGGAGAGACGACCTATGGGGTTGGACCCGTCGTCGGTCTCGATCACATCTACGTCGCTTCGGAGGGTCGAGACGGAATGATCGCCGCCTACGAGATCCGGAAGGGCAAACGGGTGTGGCGGCGTCGCATCGGTGATGTTGCAGCGCCGCTTACACTCGGCGACTCTCTTCTGTTCGGAACCACGCAGGCACTCGGATACACCTTTGCGCTCCGCACCAACGATGGCGAGATCGCGTGGGGGGAGCGAACGGGAGGATCCGTGTCGGGGCCGCTACTGATGGGATCATACTTGGCGATCGTGTCTTTGACGGACTCGTTATTCGTCCTGAATGCCGCGTCAGGCGAAATAGTGACCCGCGTAGCTCTGGGAACGTCAACTGCCGCACCCCTCGCACGCGCGGATGATTCGACCGTAGTGATGACAACTCCCGATGGGTCGGTGATGGGCGTCACCATTCCTTCCGGTCGCGTAGCTTGGCGACACGAAACTCAGCAGCCGATCTTCGGCACAGCGGTCGTTGCACGCGACACGACGTTTGTGCTGACGACTGCCTGTACCCTTTGGATGATCCCCATTTCCAATATCGCCGCTGCCACATCCGAGAGGCTCGGCTGCAATTCGGTGGCGCCTCCGACAGTTACGCGCGACGGCGTACTCGTTGCAACGACTGGGGGCGATATTGTGATGTTCGACCGTTCTACGGGCCGGCGCCGCTGGGAACGTCGCATCGGCGGCGAGCTCCGGGAGGCCCCGGTTCTCCTGAACGGACGCCTGCTGATCGCGCCAACACTTGGTCCCGTGGTGAGCTACCGATGAGATTGCGCTTCCGTGCCGCGGCCATGCTCGTGGCGCTCTTCGCCGTCGCGACCGCCGAGGCGCAGGTACAGGTTACGCCTCCGCGGGCTCACGATGGCTGGACCCCCGTGCGCATAGCCAAGTGGGCTTTGCTCGGCGCAGCCATCGGATTCGGCAGCTATGCGCTTATACATAGTGCCCAGGCTGATGATCAATTCGCGCAGCTTAAGCGGCACTGCCAGGTCACACCAACGTCGTGTCAGCTGGATGATGGTCGGTACACGGATCCTACCGCGGAGTCGCTCTACAAGGGCGCCCAAGCTTCTGACCGGCTGGCCAGGTTCGGGATAATCGGAGGCCAGGTGACGCTGCTCGGGAGTGTGGGGTTGTTCGTGTACGACCTGCGAAACGACCGCGGACCAAACGACATTCCATATCCGCCGGCGCGGGCGCGCATAGGGTTCGGCCTCAGGGTGGCGTTCTGACGTGACGATTCGTGCCCGGCTGGCTCTCGGCCTCTTTGCTATCGCGGTGGTTATGCTGGCGCCGCTGGCATATACCGTCTGGTCCCTGAGGCAGTTCTCTGGGGAAACCAGGCGGCTTAGCGAAGGCGTGTTCGGAGCATCTCTGCTGGTGAGCCGTATCCGCTCCGATCTCGACGAGGTTCGCCGCGTAGAGCAAGTGCTGAACGCAACGAGGACCGACGCCGCCGCCGACACCATGCGCGCTAAGGTTCAGCAGCTCGCGGCGCGCGCCGATTCGCTCCGCAATTTCGCACTCGATTCTGCGGCCGACCAGCTGTATGCGCTCACGTCGCTCATTGGCTCTAACGTCTCTAGGTATACGCGCCTTCTCCAACAGGACAGCTTGCTCGTCGCCGACTCTCTATCCGCCGCGGCGATAATCGGCGGGGTTTCGCAAGCGGAGCAGGCCATTCGCAGATCGGAGCAGGTGCTGAGGGGTCGAATGAGTGAGGGAGTGCGGGCCGCTCAGCAGCGTGCCCAGACCGCCCAGAGTGTGTCCGCCGGGGCGTTCGCTCTCGCCGGGCTGCTCGTTCTTGGAATTTCTGTTCTCACCTGGCGCACGATCGCCAACCCCATTCGCGATCTGGAGGACGGGATGGCCGCGGTGGCGGGCGGTAATTTCATCTATCGCCTCCGGGTTTCGCCAAGACGAGATGATGAGTTTGGACGCTTGGCGGTGAGCTTCCGGTCGATGGCCGACCAGCTGCTGGCGCTCGACCGGCTCAAGGATGAGTTCGTCTCGATCGCATCGCTCGAGTTGAAAACTCCGATCAACGTGGTGCTGGGCTACCTGCAACTCCTGCAGGAAGATGTGTACGGTCCAATCACACAGCGGCAGCGTGAGGTGTTGGGCACGCTCGAGGCGCAGTCGCGCTCCCTTGCGAGGCTCGTACACCAGCTGCTGGACATGAGCCGCTTCGAGGCGGGGGGCGGCAAGCTCGACATCCGGCCGGTGAATCTCTCGCGTTTCCTGGGCGACCTGGGGCAGTCATTCCGCGTGCTGGCGATTCAGCGCGGGATCGCTTTCGAGATAGAGCGGACTGGCGCCCTTCCTAACGAAGTGTTCTGGGATCCCGATCGGGTCAACGAAGTTCTGGGCAACCTGCTATCGAATGCGTTCAAGTTCACGGAGCGCGGCGGCACGGTGACGCTGCGCATCGAAGGAGTCAACGGAGTGGTTACGCTCGAGGTCCGCGACACGGGTGCCGGGATTCCCCCGGACCAGCTGCCGCACGTGTTCGAGAAGTTCTATCAGGCGAGCAATCAGGAATCCGCCTCTCAGATCGGGACCGGGCTGGGACTGGCGATTGCCAAGCAGATCGTCGTGGCGCATGCCGGAGAGGTGGCGGTGGATAGTACCGTCGGCGTCGGGACGACGTTCTACATCATGCTTCCGGTGCGTGGCGGAACGCGGATCTCGCTGCCTACCGACACTCTCCAGGCCGGAGTAACGGCGTGAGGCGACTGTTGCTGGTTTTCGCGGTCCTCATCACCGCGTGCGTACGCCCGGGTATGCGAGCTAGCGAGGCAGCTGCCGATCAGTGGACTGAGACGATCACCGAAGCGACCGTGGCCGCGCATCAGGGACGATACAAGTCGGCGGACTCCGTGCTTGCTCGTTTCATGAGCAATCACTGGGGGAGCTGGGAGGCGCGCGAGGCTGCCTACTGGCGCGCCGTCTACATGCTTGACCCCGAGAATCCAGATGCTGCTCCGCGCGATGCGCTTCCTCTGCTGGAACTCTATCTCGCCGATTCTTCCGTGGTGACACACTCGCAGGCGGCGCGCGCACTGTGGGCGCTGGCCAGCCGCCAGGATTCGCTCCGTCTGGCCCTCCTCGAGGCCACCGCGAGACCCGATACGCTTGTCGCTCCCGTCGAGCCTAGCACTCAGCCGTCGCCGCGCGAAGACGAGCTTGCGCGCGAGGTCGCCAAACTCAAGGAACAGCTCGATCAGACGACGGCCGAGTTGGAGCGCATCAAGCGGAGATTGACGACGCCGCCGTAGCATGGAAACAGCGGGAAATGGGAAAGGGGAAATGGGAACGGAAGAAAGCGCGGGATCGCTGCGTCTTCTCGCCCATTGCTCATCACCGTTTCCCATTTCCCGTTTCCCATTTCCCGCTGTTCAAGTCATCCCACGCGAAACAGCTCCAGCGCCCTCGCATAACGATCGGTGAGAAGCCGGCGCAGCGGCGCGTGCTCGGGGCGCGAAAGGGTCGGGTCGGCGGCGAGAACGCCGCTGGCGGCGTCGCGGGCGGTGAGGGCCAGCTCCTCGTCGCGCATCGGATCGGCAAACCGGAACATAGGCACCCCGTGCTGCC
>JBGTNB010000036.1:0-2298 GCA_041743285.1 Gemmatimonadaceae bacterium | reverse complement strand
GAAGCGCTGCGGACACCCAGAGATGATTTGCGGTCTGGTCCCCCGCGGCCTAACATTTCACTGGAGCTGACAGGGCGACCCACGGGCGTACTCCGGTCTGGGTCCTGCCCTGGTCGCCCCGCAGCTCAGTTCCTGCGTTAGACGGAAGTACTCCTCCTTCGTTCCTGCGCGTGACCCTGATTATCACCTGTCTCGCAGACGACGCCGTTGTACAGGTTGCGGATCGACGGCTAACACTGCCCGATGGAACGATCTTTTCCGAGCACGCCAATAAGACGATATGCGTCACGTGCTCTGACGCCCTCATAGCGATTTCGTACACTGGACTCGCTCGCTTGGATGGCTACGATCTTCCTACCGATCATTGGATAGTGGACACGCTCGCCGAGAGTCACGCGGCGACTCGGCGTTTCCCCGAGCTAATGGACATTTTGCAGGAGCGGCTGAATGCGAATTTTCATGGTTTGAAGCACTTGGGGAATCAGCGAGGACTCACCGTAGCGATCGGTGGAGTTGGTCCGCCTGGGGTCTTTTCCGCATCGTTGTCGAATCAAGAGGATTCCGCTGGTAATTGGTTGCCACAAGTTGCAGACACGTTTCGAGCGGACTACTGGTTCCGGAACGACAAACCCATGCACAAGCTGGACTGCATGGTGCATGGTGCTGATTCCACCGTCGGCGACGCATTGCGAGATGTTATAGAGAGGATTCGCGTTCGTTTTCTCCATCGCTCGCCCAAAGAGCGGATTCGCGTGTTCGTTCAGGTTATTAGGTTAGCCGCAAACGATGCAAAATTCGGATGGCGAGTAGGTAAGGACTGCTTAGGAGTCTCAGTCTCGCCGGTCGACGGTTTCGAAACTACTTACCATGATCTCGGAGCCGGCCCCGTTCAGTATCTCCCACATTATGTTGCGCCACACGCAGCGTTCAAGGATGCATGGATCTCGACCGACCCTACACAACGACCTCCTTGGTGGCCTCCCCGAACTCCGTAAGGTATCCTCCGTCTAACGAATCACTGGAGCCGACGGGGCGGCCGACCGCCCTACCGCAGCCAGAGCTACGCCCTGGCCGCCCCGCGGCTCAGTTCTAGCGTTATGCCGACAATACGACCTCTCTCTGAAAGCAAAGTGGGCCAGTACGTGATCCTGTACGCTGTGCCTATCGTCGTTGCGCTGTACTTCGCCTATGCAGTATCGTCGGGCGGCATGCGGCGTCTCCTCCTCTCCTGGGCGATCGCGGCGACCCTTTCCGTGCTAGCCGCTCTTGCGATTTGTGACGTAATTCTTGACCCGAGGCTTCACCCGGATACGAAGGATTGGGACGTTCTGGACTGCACCTTTGGCCGTGGCTGCCGCTTGCGGTCACAGCAGCCGCGATTATGGTGCTCCTCTTCTCCCATCGGCGTGTACCTCACATTCTGCGAGTAGCTTGTGCCGCAGTGGCGTGCCACTTCGTCGCCTTTCTTGGATTTTGGATCTCGTGATCTCGCCTTCTAAAGCACCAGATGTCCATGGCGCCTTCGCTGCCGCACCGCTATGCTCGTCGGGTCCCCGGCTGGGCAACGGCTATTCGCTCGCGGGGGTGGACTACATCGTCTGTTTCAGCTAAGGTGCCTGCGCGGTAGTGAACGTTACAGCACACGGCCCCGCGCGGCATAACGGTTCACTGGAGCCGACGGGGCGGCCCGCCGCCCTACCGCGGCTAGAGCTTCGCCCTGGCCGCCCCGCGGCTCAGTTCAGGCGTTAGCCAGCAACTGACTAAATGATCAAGTTCCAGTCACCCATTCCCGACCTAACAGGCGCGCGCTGCCGATCACTGCTCGCCCAGGAGTTCTGGCATAATGGGAAGCAAGTGAGCGCTGGAAACGTGTTGTTCCTGGCAGTGGAGGGCGGAGCCTGGCACCGGATAGTCCTGGACGGCGGAACCGGGTTCTGGCGCGTCGAAGCGGAGCCTTCGCTCCCCGGGCCCGAGATGGACAGTGAGGAGTATGGTCAGTATCCGGTCACAGATATCGGTGCCAAGTACGGTTTGGTCGGGCGAAAAATTATCTCTGTCAGACTGCAGGATACGCTAGAAGCGGCCGAGCTCTTGATTGATTTCGACGACGGTACGACGCTCGCGCTACGAGATCTACTCGAAGGAGATGAGACTAACTTCGAGATTCGAGTGCCTGCTGGCTAACCTGTCGTTCAAGCTGACGGGCGAGTGGCTAGGATATCGCACCGCCCGCAGCCACCGCGATTAAAGTCATCGGGTCTTCCGCCCGTCTGGGCCCGCAGCTTAACTCTGGCGTTA
>JBGTNB010000035.1:0-12424 GCA_041743285.1 Gemmatimonadaceae bacterium | reverse complement strand
GTTCGGCGCTTCCTCCATCGAGAACCGCTCGATCAACGAACGGTCGCTGTCCTTGCCCACCACTGCATCGAGGCGTACGTCGGCGGTATTGAGCGTGAGCAGCGCCTGGACGATCTCGAGTGAAATACCGGTCAATTCCATGACCTCTTCGGGCGTCGGCTCGCGGTCGAGCTTCTCGCGAAGCAACTGCGAAGCCTTTACCACGCGCGAGAGATCCGCCGTGCGATTTAGCGGTACACGCACGGTGCGCCCCTGGCGCGCGAGCGCCGAAAGGATCGCCTGACGAATCCACCACACGGCGTAGGAGATGAACTTGACTCCCTGATCGGGATCGAACTTCCGTGCGGCGGTAAGCAAGCCAACATTCCCCTCACCAATGAGATCGATGAGCGGCAATCCGCGATTCTGATACTTCTTCGCTACCGATACGACGAACCGAAGGTTGCGCTTGACCAGTTCCTCGAGCGCATCCTGATCGCCTCGTCGAATCTTGCGCGCCAGCTCCTTCTCCTGGTCCGCGTTCAACAGCGGATAGCGGCTAACCTCGGCAAAATACTGGTCGAGGATGTCGCGGTCCGCCTCAGCGGGTCCGATTTCCAAGGGCCGCGACCGTCGTCGCCGGCGCTTCGCTTCAGCCATTTTTTGGTCCTCTCCGAAAGCACCCGACTTAGACGCGCAAAGAATGCACCGTCAGACCGGAACGGGCGATCCGGTCTGACGAGATAGGCGATCATTCGTCGCCGCGCGGGCGCGTGAAGAGAAAGCGAAGCAGAAACGCCCCCGCGATTAATGCGATTCCCATCCAGCGCACGCGGTGATTATCCTCACGAACACCATATGCCCAGGTAATGATCCCAACAACCGCGATCGCCAATTTCACCCAGGCAAGCGATCGCTGGCGCTCGGAAACTTGGCGCCTCGAGATTCTCATATACCCCTCTTCCAAGCTCGAGTTCGGTTGGAAAAGGCGTCGTGGTCGGCCGTCCGGTCCTGCCAGTTCAGGCCGACCCGCAATTTCCAATCCCCAATTGTCGGAACCGCGACCCGCTTACCCCCGATACTCTGGGAGCGACATGCGCCGAGTGAGCTCCTCCGGGAGGTCGAGCACCAGACGGAGAAGTGCGGTGGAGTAGACCTTCCCCTGAGCGTCGGTCTTGAGGGAGAGGGTTCCGCCGCCGCCGAGAGCGCCGTGCAGCAGGAAATTGAGCGCCCAAAGGTTTGGGAGCTCGAATCGCTCGACGGGCCCGTCGATGGCCCCGGCGAAGTGCGCTTCCACCTTCTCTCTCGTCAGGTGGTCGCGCAGTACTTCGTACCACTCTGCGCGGTTGGCGATCACTCCCACGTTGGCCGTATTGCCTTTGTCACCAGAGCGGGCGTGAGCGATTTCGAGCAATCGGACTTTCATGCGTCAATCACCTCCACCGCGGTGGTGACCATCGTTTTGTCGATGAGCGCGGGCCAGTAGGCGATCACTTCCTCGACCTTGGGTCGGCCCCCCGCGAAGCCGGTTACTGAGGGTGGACCGTTCAGCACCAATGGCGCGATCTCGCGAGTAAACCGCTCGACGGCCTTGCGATCGTCACTGCGAACGCCGATGCGGAGCTGTACTTCGGGAAGGTCGGCAACCGACCCGGCCAGAGCCCCGTGGGTGGCGCTCGCCCCCACGAATTCCGTATGAACCTCCTCAAAGCTCAGTCCGAGATTGTTCAGCCTCTGGCGCAACACGCGGTCGGCGAGTTGGGCCTTCTCCTGGGCGTCCGGCCATGCATACACCAGGGTTCCGACCGCCTTGTATCCGGCTCGATAGGCGATCGATACCTTGAGCTTGTCGGTGGGCGGCCGGCCGCGTACTCCATGCACGCGCACGCGATCTTCCCCCACTTCTTCGAGCCGTATCGAAGCGAAATCGGCGATCACGTCTGGGGTGATGTATTCGTGAGGATCACCCATCTCGTAGACCAGTTGCTCCGCCACCGAATGGAAATCGATGCGCCCCCCCGTGCCGGGATGCTTGGTGACGACGAATGTCCCGTCATCAGATGCTTCGACTATCGGGTATCCGACGTTGGCGAGATCGGGGATTGACCGCCACTCGTACAGGCAGTTGCCGCCGGAGCACTGGGCGCCGCATTCGATGACGTGACCGGCGATGATGCCGGCGGCGAGGCGATCCCAGTCGTCGCGACGCCAGCCGAACTCGAACAGCAGGGGAGCCATTGTGAGCGCGGTGTCCGTCGAGCGGCCCGTAACCACGACGTTGGCGCCGCCGGCAAGCGCCTCGACGATGGGCGTAGCACCAATGTAGGCGTTTGCGGCGATCACCTGATCACGCACCGCGAGCAGGTGATCGCCGGTATCCATATTCGCCAGGCGATGGCCGCGCCCAAGAAGCTCGTCGAGCCTGGGGAGAAGATCATCGCCGGTGACGACTCCGATCCGCACCCGGCCTCCGTATCCCGCTTCGCGCACCGCCTCACGCACTGCCTGCGCGCACGCGGGCGGGTTTACTCCGCCAGCGTTGGCGATGACCCGCACGCCGCGTTCAACGACGGCGGGCAATACGCTCTCCATCGCGCCGATGAAATCGCGCGCGTAGCCAGCCGACGGATCGCGCTCCCGCTGCTTCTGAAGGATGGACATGGTGACCTCCGCCAGATAGTCCAGCATGAGGTAGTCCACCTGTCCGCCTTCTACCTGACGACGAGGTGCGTCGAGCGAATCGCCCCAGAACCCCTGCCCGGATGCGACGCGGACGGTTCGACTCACGCGAATTCTCCCAGGTGCGGTGGTAGTACGAATGGTCCGAGGTGGGGACCTGGGTTCTGCAGTGAAGCGCGGAGCGCCATGGCTATCACATCCCGGGTGTCTTCGGGATAGACGATCGCATCGACGAACCCGCGAGCGCCCGCATAACGCGCGTCGAGCTGGTGCTCGTAGTCGTCGCGCACTTTCTCGATCGCCTGGGACAGCTCCGGCGACAGGTCGGTTTCGGTGCGCTTGGCTGCTTCGATCTGGGGCCCGAAGACGGCCTGTACCGCGGCCTCGCCCTCCATGACGGCCATCCTTCCGGTTGGCCAGCTGAAGATGAAGTCGGGGTCAAATCCCTGTCCGGCCATGGCGTAGTAGCCCGCGCCTGACGCGTGATTGATGGTGAGTACGATCTTGGGCACTCGAGCGGTAGCCATCGCTTCGACGAACCGGGCACCGGCACGGATGATCCCTTCATGCTCTGCTTCCGGGCCGACCATGAATCCCGAGACGTCCTGAACGAAAAGCAGCGGAACCCCCGCCCTGTCGCAGCGATCGATGAAGTAGGCGACCTTCTCAGCGCTTTCGGCGTAGACGATGCCACCGAATCTGGGGCGCTCCCCAGCGCGCCCCTTGATGAGTCCCCGCTGATTGGCGATAACGCCCACGGCCATGCCCTCGATTTCGGCGTCGCCGCAGATCATCTCGCGGGCCAGGTCTTCCTGAAACTCATCGAGGCGTCCGTGATCCAGAATGGCGCGCAGAATCTCGTGCATGTCGTAGGACATGCGGTGGTCGGTGGGCAGCAGTTCGTACAATGCTTCGGGATCGGCTCGATGTTCGGAAGAGGACGAATCGATGCCGCTTGCAATCATCGGATGCGGTTCCCGTTGCCCCAATTCAGTAACCTGTTTGTGGGGGGGGGCCCCCGCGACGCGACGCGGCAGACGCTCGATCAGCGAGCGGATTCGCTCGATGCAAGCGGGGTCATCCTTCACCATGTAGTGCGCGACACCGCTGACCGCGGTGTGCGTGCGCGCTCCACCTAACGTCTCGGCGTCTATCACCTGGCCGGTGGCGCCCTTTACCAGGTTGGGACCACCCAGCCCCATGAACGATGTCCCCTCTACCATCAGGATTACGTCGGAAAGGGCCGGCAGATAGGCTCCACCGGCAATACATGGTCCCATCACCGCCGAGATCTGCGGTATGTGCAGATAGCGCCGCATCAGCGAGTTGTAATAGAAGATCCGGCTCGCGCCATACTGGCCGGGAAACACGCCGCCCTGGTACGGCAGGTTCACACCTGACGAGTCGACGAGATAGACGATCGGGATTCGACAGCGCATGGCGATCTCCTGCGCACGCAGAATCTTCTTGATCGTCTCGGGCCACCAAGAGCCCGCTTTCACCGTTGCATCGTTCGCAACGATCACGATCTCGCGGCCGGCGACCTGCCCGAGTCCGGTCACCACTCCCGCGGCCGGGGCCTGTCCGTCGTACTGATCGTAGGCAATCAGCAGTCCGATTTCGACAAAGCGCGATCCGGAGTCGCATAACGCCTCCAGGCGCTCGCGCGCGGTGAGCTTTCCCTGCGAATGCTGCCGTTCGACCTTGTCCGGGCCGCCGCCCTGCCGCAGCCGCTCCTCCAGCTCACGCGTATTGGCGGCGAGTGTGCGCAGCCGTTCGCTCACGCGTCCTGCCGCTCATGCTCGGCGAACCAGCCGTTGATGTAGTCCACCAGGTCGGATGTGCGAGTCCCCGGGCCGAACAGTTTGCCGATCCCCTGCTGCTCGAGCGCTTCCATGTCCTCGAGCGGAATTATCCCACCGCCGGTGATCAGCACGTCGTCGCGCCCGGCCTCGAGCAGCAGCTGGCGTACCCTGGGGAACAACGTCATGTGCGCTCCGCTCAGGATCGACAGGCCGACCACATCCGCATCTTCCTGAATCGCCGCATTCGCGATCATCTCGGGAGTCTGGTGCAACCCTGTATAGATCACTTCCATGCCGGCGTCGCGGAGGGCAGCGGCAACTACCTTGGCGCCGCGGTCGTGACCATCCAGCCCCGGCTTGGCAACGAGTACGCGAATCGGACGAGACATTGACTGAGATGAGAGATGCGAGATGCGAGATGCGAGGTTCCTAAGTGCGAAGCGCGAAGTGCGAAGGTGCCGAAGGAGGTACGACGTCCCAAGTGCAAGCTATCCCTCCGATTCCTTCCTCGCCACGATCAGCATTTCGCTCGAGTTGCGGGACAGGGGGCGCTCCGTCCATCCGTCGTACGTCTCGTACACGACCATCCCCTCGGCCGCAAACAGCTCGGCCAGGCGTGTCGCCGTATACAGTCTGATACGGTGCTCGCGCTCGCCCGCCGACTTCTTTCCCTTCCATGCAGCCCGAACGGTCAGGACGCCGGATAACGGATCGAAGGCGCGCTCGTGCCCGATCATCGTACCGTCGCCGCCTTCCCACCAGTCGCGCTCGAGAAAGCGCGCCATTACCCCATCGCGGCTGCCGCCGTGCCAGATCAGGGTGCCACCTGGTGTTAGTACTCGTGCAAACTCACGAACGACGCGGGCATCGTCTTTCGGATCGAAAAAGAATCCGAACGAAGTGAACAGGTTCACCACGGCGTCGAATCGCCCCGTCCATTTGGCCGGAAGATCGCGCATGTCGCCCCGCACATACCTGAGGATTTCGCTCGTTCCGCGGCGTTTGGCTTCCTTCAGGAGATAGGCGGAATAATCGAGCCCGGTCACATCGAGGCCGGCTTCCGCCAGTAGATGGGCATGGCGGCCCTGGCCGCAGGGAACGTCCAGCACTCGCGCGCCGACTGGGAGCGCCAGCAGATCGATCAGCCGCGCAATTTCGCGGCGGTCGCGAGCAACATCGAAGAGCGGCGAGTACTCGAGCAGGTAGTACGCGTCGAAGTGCGTCTCCCACCACTCGGCCCGGCGCCGCGCGGTCATCGGCGCCTCAGAAGAAAATCGGCTCGCGATAGGCGCCGAACACGTCCTCCATTGCCGCCCGGATCTCGTAAAGCGTGCAGTACGCTCGCGCGCAGTCGAGAATGTGCGGCATGGTGTTCTCCGTGCCGCGACACGCTTCTCGAAGGGCATTCAGGCGTCTGGTACACTCTGCATTGTCGCGAGTGGCCCGCAGCTCGGCGAGGCGCCGGCGCTGATCGGTCGTTGCTTCCTCGCCCACGCGGAGCAACTCGATAGGCAGCTCGTCGCCCTGCGTCAGGAACTCGTTCACGCCGACGACTACACGACGCTTCTGCTCGATCTCCCACTGCTGGCGGCCGGCCGACTCGCCAATGCGCCTCTGCAGCCAGCCATGCTCCAGCGCTGCCACTACCCCGCCCTGCCGCTCTATTTCCTCGAACAGTGCTTCGGCCTTCAGTTCCATCTCGTTAGTAAGCGCTTCCACGTAATACGATCCGCCGAGCGGATCGATCACGTTGGGCACACCCGTCTCGTAAGCAAGCACCTGCTGGGTGCGCAACGCCACTTGCACGGCATGCTCGGTAGGAAGGGCCAGCGTCTCATCCATCGAATTGGTGTGCAGGGACTGCGTTCCACCGAGTACCGCCGCGAGCGCTTGATAGGCGACGCGGACGATGTTGTTCATCGGCTGCTGCGCCGTAAGCGTGACGCCCGCGGTCTGCGAATGAAAACGCATCGTCCACGAACGCGGACTCGTCGCGCCGTAGCGCTCGCGGAGGTGGCGGGCCCAGATCCGGCGAGCCGCCCGCAACTTGGCGATCTCCTCGAAGAAATCGTTATGTATGTCCCAGAAGAACGAAAGTCGCGGTGCAAAATCATCCACCGACAGACCGCGGGCGACACCTCGCTCCACGTAGGTGAATCCATCTGCCAACGTGAACGCCAGCTCCTGTACGGCCGTAGAGCCCGCCTCCCTGATGTGGTATCCGGAAATGGAGATCGTATTCCATTGCGGCGCGTGCTTCGCGCCCCATTCGAAGCAGTCGACGATGAGACGAAGCGCGGGCTCGATCGGAAAGCACCACGCGTGCTGTGCCATGTACTCCTTGAGAATGTCGTTCTGAATCGTCCCCCGAAGTTTCTCAGCCGAAACGCCCTGCCGTTCCGCAGCCGCGATGTAGAACGCCCATAGAATGATCGCCGGACCGTTTATCGTCATCGAGGTCGAAACCTGGTCGAGTGGAATACCCTCGAACAGCATTTCCATGTCGGCAAGGCTGGAGATGGCCACACCGCACTTTCCGACCTCGCCCTCCGACCGCGGATGATCGGAGTCGTAGCCCATTAGCGTCGGAAAATCGAAGGCTACCGAAAGTCCGGTCTGCCCGTGCGCAAGCAGATACTTGTAGCGCGCATTGGTATCACGAGCGCTGCCGAAGCCGGCGAACTGGCGCATTGTCCACAGGCGCCCGCGGTATCCGGTCGGATGTATGCCGCGGAGATACGGATAGGCACCCGGTGTTCCTGCCTCGACATGCTGCTCGCCGGGGAGGTCGAGCTCCGTATAGAGGGGCGTGACTTCGGCCGAGGAGTTCGCGAAACCGATGTCCCGCAACTCTCCCCGCGCATAACGCTCCCTCCACTGCGCCACTTCGGTGCGCAGTGCCTCGAGCTCCTCTCGCTGGAGCCGTTCGTGTTCGGTCAAGTCGCGGATCGTCGTCATACTGTGCCTCGTACGTCAGTCCCGCTCATCAGCGCCCCACTGCGTTCCAGCAGCTCATTCGCGGCGCCATAAGGCGTAAGGCTTCCCTGTTCGAGTTCGGGCAATCGCCCGGCCAGCCACGCGTTGGTATCCGCATCTCGCCAGAGCCGGCTGCGAACGAGCCGCTCCACTACATCCACCACACGCTCTCGTAGTCGCATCCTGCGCCGTTCGTGAAGCTCTCCGCTCTGCTCAAGATAGTTGAAGTGCCGGTCGAGCGCGGCCACCAGCTCGTCCAGTCCCTCGCCCTTGACGGCTGCCGTCGCCAGCACCGGCGGAGTCCAAGCATCCGTCTCCGCGCCACGCGCGGCGTCCCGGGCCGCCCTTGCCGGATTCAATACTGCCTTGAGATCCACGCCATGATGAGCCGGCACATTGCGATAGGTCTGGCCCATACGAAGGCCGAGCATCAGCTCCAGCTCATGTCGCAATCGGTCGGCACCGGGACGGTCCGCCTTGTTCACGACGTACAGGTCGGCAATCTCCATCAGCCCCGCCTTTAGCGTCTGGATCGAATCACCTGACTCGGGGACGAGTACTACCGTCGTCGTATCGGCTGTTCGTGAAACGTCGAGCTCACTCTGACCAACGCCAACGGTCTCGATGATGATGCGGTCAAAGCCATAGGCATCGAGAACGTCAGCCACTTCTCTCGTGGAGGCGGCGAGTCCGCCGAGCGATCCACGCGTTGCCATCGAGCGAATGAAGACGCCGTCATCGAGCGCCACGCTCTCCATGCGAATGCGGTCGCCAAGCAGGGCACCGCCGGTGAACGGTGAGGTTGGGTCCACCGCAATGATTCCGACAGTGAGTCCTGCCTCACGATACCCTGACGCCAGACGAGTGGTCAGCGTGCTCTTGCCTCCGCCCGGCGGTCCGGTGATGCCAATGCGCCTGCCACGGCCGATGCGGGGATGCAACGCCGCCATCAACCGGTCCGCCCCCGGCCGCTGATTCTCCACTATGGAAACGGCGCGGGCCAGCGCCGCCGGACGGCGGGCATCGAAGTCGCCGAGCAGGCGCTCGTGTGGAGATGCGGCTGGCGTCGCGGTCACCGTCGGACTCGATAGGCGCGGAATGGATTGGCGAGCAGGTGCACGGGCAGGACTAGAATCACCAGAAAGGCAAAGAAGGCAGCGGCGAGCGATGCAACGAGCAGATAGAAGTTGCGGTGCGCCAGATAGAATACGGCGCCCACAACCCCGCCGGCGAGCGCGAGCAGCGCGATCAGCACGCGCCTTACCTGGCGACCAACGTACTGCTGAATCTCCAAGACATCACGCGGGTGGGCGCGAACGCGCAACTCATCGCGTCCGGCGCGGCGCAGCACGTCGCGCAGTTCACGCGCCACATGCGCCATCTCGGCCATCCAATCGCGGACTATCTGCTGCGCGTCCTCTCCGAGTACTGCCGTGGTCAGCTCCGGCCGCATCCGGTGCAGAATGGGCGTGACGAACTGTGCACCGTTGAACCGCGGATCGTACCGCATGCCGATTCCTTCGACGAGCGCTGCGGCGCGACCGAAATACACCAGCTCGCTCGGCAGCATCAGCGGCCAACGATAGAACGTGGACATCACCTCGTTGACGATGCGCTCGATCTGCCGCGGTTTGGTGTCGGGGGTGAACGCGATGCTCATCAACGCCCGCGCGGCATCGCGGATTGTTCCCCGGTCGACCTCTGGATCGAGCATGCCAAGCTCGTACAGGCCGGCGATCACGCCATCGACATCCTGGCGTACGGCCGACATGGAGGTCGTGAGCAAACGGCGGCGCGTGTCTGCATCGACGCGCACGACCATCCCGAAATCCAGGAGTACCACGCGCCCGTCAGGCGCCACCAGGAGATTGCCCGGGTGCGGATCGGCATGAAAGAGTCCATGAACGAGCATCATCCGGATGTACACTTCGACAATGGTGCCCAACAGCTGCCAGACATCGACGTCACCAGAGGCGATGCGTTCCTGCAAGCGGTCGATTCGCGTGCCCTCCACGAATTCCAGCACGAGGACGCGGCGCCGGGTCATGTCCTCGAGGACGACCGGAATCAATACCCGAGGATCGTCGGCGAAATTTGCCCGTATCGCCGTCGCATGCCGGGCCTCATCGTGGAAGTCCATCTCCTCCTCGATGCGCTTGGCGAATTCGCGCACGATGGTCGTTATGGCCCTGGTGTGATGGCTCGGAAAGAGGACGTTCAGCACGTAGAGTATGCGAAACGCCGCCTCCAGATCGACCCGAACCAACTCCTCGACTCCGGGACGAAGCACCTTGACCGCGACGTCGCGGTCGCCGAGCCGGGCACGGTGGACCTGACCTAACGAAGCAGCGGCAAGCGGCTCGGGATCGAAATCGGCGAACACGTCACGCACCGGACGGCCGTACTCCGAGACAATCACTTCCTCGATGGCGGCGGCGGGCAGCGCCGGCACTCGGTCAGTGAGCTGCCCCAGCGCTCCCAGATAGGGTTCGGGGAGTATGTCGGCACGTGAGGCAAAGACCTGGGCAAGCTTGATGAAGGTCGGACCGAGCGCGGCAACCGTCCCCGTAAGACGTTCGGCGCGCGCGGCATGCCGGGCGGTGCTGGTACGGCGCGGAGGGCCAAGCAACACCCAACGCCGGCGGTCGCGGAGAAAGGAGATGACGAACGGCATTAGCCGCCAGAAGACGACGAATGCGCGCACGTTACCCGGAAATCCGAATCGCCGGCGGCTGCTCGCCTGCCAACCGCTGGACTAGCGCCTTTTTGACGCGGGTCGGCTCGGCCTCGATTACCGTGATCTCCAGAGTGCCTATCTCAAACCGCTCGCCAACCTGGGGAATGCGGCCGGTCCCCCGCATCAGGGCGCCGTTCAGTGTCTGCACGTCCTCGAGGAGATCATCGTCGAGTGGTACGTTGAAGCGCTTGGCGAGCTCGCGCAGTTCCGCAGCACCGTCGACGAGTGCGGCTCGCGACGGACGGCGAGTCTCCGGAGCCGCCGGCTCGTCATGCTCGTCTCGGATGTCGCCAACAATTTCCTCGAGCAGATCTTCCAGCGTGACGATTCCGGCCGTGCCACCAAACTCATCCAGTATCACAGCGAGATGCTGCTGTTCGCGCAGCATTTCGAAGAGCATTTCCCGGCAGGGCTTGCTCTCCGGCGCGATCTTCACTTTGCGCACCGCCGGAAGCGTGGCGCCCGCGGCATCGAGAACGTCGAACACGTGAATCATTCCCACGATGTCGTCGAGCGATTCTCTATAGACAGGCACGCGGCTGTAGCCGGCGCTAGCGATTGCCAGCGCCAGATCGCGCGGCGGCATGGCAATGTCTAGAGCAAATACCTCGGTGCGAGGCGTCATCACTTCGCCGACCAGGCGCTCACCGAACTGGACCACCCCGGAGATGAATTCCAGCTCCTGGGGCTCGCTTATGCCTTCCAGCTCACCTTCGCGCAACAGTTCCTCTATTTCCTCCCGTTCGGTAGCGGGGCGGTCGATTCGAGGCTCGCCGGTGAACGGCAAGGCCAGAAACTCGGCAGCGCGGACTGCCGGCTGCAGCAGTCTGGTCGTCAGGCCGAGCCCGGGGATAACCGCCCGCTCGAGCTTTGGCGCTAGCGCCTGACCGATAGAGCGAGGCACCGCATGTCCGGCAAAAAGCGCCGCAAACGAGAACGCCAGTGAAGCCACCAACAGCTGCAGGGGCTGCGCGATCGAAGCGCCGATCGTCGCGCCGGCCAGAGCAAGCAGCAGGGCCGTCGCAGCTGCCGCGCCTATCAGCAGTCGACTGGGTCGGACGACAGTCTCCCTGCTAGTCCTCGCCCCGCCGAGCTGGCGCTCGACCCACTCGCGCAGCCATTGTCTCCCTGCGGCGCGAACGACCGCCGCGGCGCCGCTGACGAGGGCGGTGAGCAAGATTGCCAGAGTGAGAAGGAAGAGCAACATGCTCAGCCTCTGTCGGTGAGCGACGGCTCGAGACGCTCGAAGTAGACGCGCTCGATACGACGTCCGACGACACGCTCTACAACCACTCGAAAGCCGTTCAGACGCAACTCTTCGCCCGCCCGCGGAATACGCCCCAACACGGAGAACACCAGGCCGCCGACGGTAGCAACGTCCTCATGCTCGAACTCGTGATGGAGTGCTTCCGACAGATCGTCCAGCGCGACACGTCCGGCGACCCAGAACCGGCGGTCTTCCTCCGACTGGATGGGCAGCTCTTCTCGATCGTGTTCGTCGCGGATCTCGCCGACGATCTCCTCCAGAATGTCCTCGATCGTCACCAGGCCGGCGGTTCCTCCATACTCATCGACCACTATGGCAATGTGGGAACGGCTCAGTTTGAAATCGCGCAACTGCTGATCGATAGGCTTGCCTTCGGGAACGAAGGTGGCCGGGCGTACCAGCGCCAGCCATCCGCCCGCCGGCTGGCTATCCTCGATCACTGAACGCAACAGATCCTTGGCGTAGAGAATTCCGGTTACGTGGTCGATCGTGTTCCGGAACACCGGAAGTCGCGAATGCTCAGCGCTCCGAACGCGGTCCCGAACCTCCGACCAGGGTGTTTCACGTTCGATGCCGATGATGTCGATCCTGGGCACCATAACGCTTTGCACTTCCGTTTCACCGAGCGAGAACCACCCGGGCTCGGGGGCGGTCGCTGGGCGCCGCGGGTCCGGAGGAGCGAGAGAGGCTGTTTCGCGCTCCCGTTCGGGATCATCGCGCGTTTTGGGCGTGGCGATGGCGCGAAGCCTGCGCTCGGCCTCCACCGAGGCGGCGGCGATCGGGGTCAGAGCGAGGGCAATCGGGCGGAGAAGCGGTAGCACGCGTGTGATCACGCTGCGACCACCGACCTCACCTAACGTTCGCGGTGTGAGCTCGGCCAACAGGAGCACTGCCAATGCGATGCCGATCCCCATTACCGTGGCGACGAGCGGCGTCTTCGTCGCCAGGCCTGCCCCCTGTGCCGCCAGCGCCGCCGCCAGC
>JBGTNB010000034.1:0-2033 GCA_041743285.1 Gemmatimonadaceae bacterium | reverse complement strand
AGCCCCGGCGTTCCTCCGGCGGCGCCGCCGCTCGCCGCCGCTCGTCAGGCGGGGGTGCCGATAGTGAGCGAGGTGGAAGTGGCGATCCGGCTGGCCCCCGGCCCCCGGGTGATCGCCGTCACCGGCACCAACGGCAAGACGACGACGACGGCGCTGATCGGCCACCTGCTTCGCTCGCTCGGCGGAGATGCCGTGGACGCCGGAAACATCGGCACGGCGATCACCGAGATCGCGTTGCGTGAGGTACAACCGGATTGGCTGGCACTGGAGATGTCGTCGTTTCAACTCCACGACACGCCGGGCATCCGCCCGGCGGTAGGCGTCGTGACGAATCTCGCCCCTGATCATCTGGACCGGTACGACTCGGTTGATGACTACTATGCCGACAAGGCGCAGCTCTTTCAGAATGCGAGCCCCACTTCGCGGTGGGTGCTCAATGCCGACGATCCGCTGACCCTAACTCTGCCGGGCCGCCGTCCCGGTGCCGAAACAGAAGGTGGGCTCGCCGGGCACACCTACCTCTTCTCATTGAGCAACCCGCTCGCCGACGCTCATTACGATCGCGGCGCGAACCAGCTAGTAGTGCTCGGGGAGCCACTTGTGTCGCGCGGCGATGTTGCACTGATCGGCGATCATAACGTGGCCAACACACTGGCTGCGTCGCTTGCCGTCATGGTAGCCGACGAGAGGCACGTCGTCCCTGATGCGCGCCGCGTTCTTGCCGCGGGCATTCGCTCATTCCGCGCGCTGGGCCACCGGCTGGAGCCGGTGGGCGAGTTTGGGGGCGTGGTGTGGATCAATGATTCCAAGGCAACGAACGTCAGCTCAACACTCGTAGCTATTGACGGCATGACGCGCCCCACGGTCGTATTGCTCGGCGGCCGTCACAAGGGGGAGCCATACACGTCGCTCATCGCGCCTCTCCAGCGTGCGGCCAAGCGAGTGCTGGCCTATGGCGAAGCGGGGGAGCGCGTAGCAAGCGATCTTGCTGCCACCATCCCGGTGGAACGAATGGGCACATCGTTCGAAGCTGTCATGGCGCGCGCGAAGGAAATTGCCGAGCCGGGTGACGCGGTTCTGCTTTCCCCCGCATGTTCGAGCTATGACATGTTTCGGAACTACGAAGAGCGCGGCGCCGAGTTCCGCCGCCTGGCCGCGGACCGGAGCAGTCGATCATGAGTAGCGTCCGCGAGCGGATGCGCATGGGAGTCGATGCGCGCGCGCTCGTCATAGTCACCGCCGTGCTCACCGTTTTCGGTCTGGCAACGTTGTACAGCGCCAGCGCCATGACGGCGATGAACGCCGGTTTCGACAGCACGCATTATCTGGTGCGTCAGGCTGCCGGTGTGCTCGGCGGCCTGGTGGTGTTCGCAGCGGCGGCCAAGGTGAACGCCGAACGATGGCGCGGCTGGGCCTGGCCTCTCATGGCCGTCACCCTGCTGCTGATGCTGATCATAGTACTGCCGTTCACGACCTCGATCGCGCCGCGCATCAACGGCTCCCGGCGATGGCTCATGGTCGGTTTTGCATTTCAGGCATCCGAGCTGGCCAAGCTGGCGGTGGTTGCGTGGACGGCTATGCTAGTGGTGAAGAAAGGCGATCAACTTCGGCGCCTGACAAAGGGACTGATGCCGTTCCTGCTGGTGATCGGCGTATTGTGTGCGCTGGCGGCCGTGGAGCCCGATCTCTCGAGCGCCATGATGTTCGCACTGCTGATGGCGATCGTGCTGTTCGCCGGGGGCGTGCGAATCGGTCACGTCGTCGTGCTGGGGATAATCGCAATCCCGCTCATCTGGAGTGAGCTCGAGCGACTGCAGTACGCGTTTCTGCGCGTGAGCAGCTTTCTGGATCCGGGAGCGGCGCCGGCGGCCAACAGCTACCAACTCAAGCAGTCGCTGATAGCCGTGGGATCCGGAGGGGCATTCGGCAAGGGATTCGGCTCGGGCTTCCAGCAGGATCTGTTTTTGCCATATCCGTACAGCGACTTCATTGGCAGCGTGGTCGGCGAGGAAATGGGATTCGCCGGCATGCTC
>JBGTNB010000033.1:0-4021 GCA_041743285.1 Gemmatimonadaceae bacterium | reverse complement strand
GGGGAAATGAACCCGAATCTCGAAGCCCCGCCGAGCGTGCTGAGAATCACCTATCAGACTCCTACGGGTACCGGAACGAGCTCCGGACGAACGGTCGACCTGCCGGTCGTGTTTACGCGGGATATCAATCGCCAGTTTCCGCCGATAACGCATTGCATCTCGCTTCCCGGCCTGACGCAGGGCACGCAGACGGACATAACGTTGGTTGCGGACCTCAAGAACGAGGTCGACGAGAGCCGTGAGGGGAACAACACGGAGCAGGTGAAGATCAGCCGGCCTTGAACCATCGACCCTGCGGCTAGACGGCCGGGAGGGCCACCCATGGGAGGTACACCCGCGCGGTGGCCCTCGGAGCATGCGACGTTCGTACCGGCCGTCGATCCTAACTCTTGCGATTTTCCCGCGGCACGCCATGTTCGACCCGGCGGTCAGGCCAGCCGGTGTCGCATCCCAGAGCCTCGCACCATGACGGAGGTCGACCATGTCGCTTCCCGCGCTGAGGCGCGTTTCGCGGAGAAGAGCAGAAATAAAGTCACGATTTCAGCCCGCGGCTGACGAGCTGCAGGAACTTCTCGCCGCCATGGAACGCGCGAGGCCGTGTCGGCCGCGGCTCGCGAACGCTTCGAACGGTGGCGTCGGAAATCGAGCGTATCATCGGCGGCCCGGCACCGCGGTTCCATGACTGACCCGTTCGGCTCCCACGTCGACCGCAGGAAGTTTCTCGGGACTCTCGGCACCGGGGCTGGCACCCTCGCGCTAGGCGGCTTTCCTGCTGGCCTCGCGGTTCCACGGAAGAATCAGCAGCCGAACATCGTATTCATAACCGCCGACGATCTGGGGTACGGCGACCTGAGTGGCTACGGCCGGGCCGATTACCGAACCCCCGTGCTCGACGCACTCGCCGCAGATGGGACCCGCTTCACGCAGGCGTATTCGATCGCGCCGATCTGCACCCCCACCCGCGTCGGGTTCATGACCGGGCGATACCCCGCACGGCACCCCGTCGGGCTCCGTGAGCCGCTCACGCTATCCCCCGCCGATAGCGTATTGGGTCTGGAGCCTGCGCATCCGACCATCTCGTCGCTTCTCAAGCGCGCGGGCTACACGAATGCACTGTTCGGCAAGTGGCACCTCGGCGTCAGGCCGGAGTTCCACCCGAACCGCCACGGATTCGACGAGTTCTTCGGGCCCCTAACGGGCGCGGTCGACTACATCTCCCATAGCGATGTGTCTGGAGCACACGACCTGTACCATAACGGCGACCATGTTCGCGCGACGGGATACTTGACCGACCTGCTTGCCGAGCGGGCGGTCCGCTTCATTCAGCAGCGACGGGAACCGTTCTTCCTCAGCCATCAAGGCACCGCGCCGCACTCCCCCTGGCAGCGCCGGCACGATGAGCCGACCGGCATTACAGGAGTTCCGGCGTTCAACGTCGGCCCGCCCGACCGGTTTCCCGACATGGTGCGCGCGCTCGACGAGGCCGTCGGTCGCATTTTGGAGGCGCTCGAAAAGACGGGAATGGCGAATCGGACGCTCGTCATCTTCACCAGCGACAACGGCGGCTTGCAGCACTCGAGCATGGGCGGCCTGGCGCGGCAGAAAGGGCACGTGTGGGAGGGCGGCATCCGCGTACCGGCGTTCGCGCGCTGGCCGGATGTCATCCCCGCGCGCGTGACGACGACCCAGGTGGCGAGCACGCTGGATTGGACGGCGTCGATACTCGCCGCGGCCGGCGCATCTCCGGCGCCGACCCACCCACCGGATGGCATCGATCTGCTTCCGATCCTAACCGGCCGCGCGCCCGAGCAGGAGCGCACCATCTGCTGGCGTATGCAGCGCACGCAGCAGGGTGCGATACGCCATGGCCGCTGGAAGTACCTGCGCGAGGAGGACAAAGAGTACCTGTTCGACCTCGTACTCGATCCCGGGGAGCGAAAAGATCGCAAAGGTGAAGAACAAGAAAGGTTCGGCCGTTTGAAGGAGGAGTATGGCGCCTGGGCTCGTGCGGTGCTCCCACCGGTTCCATTCGGGGAATAGCCGTGTAGCGGGACTACCGTCACCGATGTCACATTGAGGATCAGCGCGCCGAGGCATCAGTTCACGAATTTCGCGTCGTGCCCGGCCGAGTCACCCCACCCTGCGGAGAATCACATGCGAGCCCTAGTTCCGGCGCTCTGCGTTCTCGTATCCTGCACGCCGGCATCATCATCCGATTCCGCCCGGGTGGACTCGTCCACGACTACTGCTGCCGCGGAGACCCGGCCCGGCCTCGACGTTCTGATCGCGGACGTGCCCGCGGCGTTCCGGGGAAAGCGGGTCGGCCTCATCACGAACCACTCCGCCATCGATAGGCAGAAGCGACTCGCCATCGACTTGATTGCACAGCACGAGGACTTGCAACTGGTGGCGCTCCTTGCCCCCGAGCACGGCATCCGCGGGACCGTGGCAGCGGGTGAGCGGATTGCCGACGAGGTCGATGCTGAGACAGGTATTCCGATCTACTCGCTCTACATGGCCGAGGATCGTGGTCCAACGCCCGGGATGCTGAAGGACGTCGATGTGCTCATGTACGATCTGCAGGAGGTCGGCGGCCGGACTTGGACGTACGTGTCCACCATGGCGTTGTCCATGCAGGCGGCGGCTCGCAAGGGAATTCCCTTCGTCGTCCTCGACCGGCCTAACCCTATTGGTGGCGAGATCGTCGAGGGTGCGCTGCTCGATCCGAAGTTCAAGTCGTTCGTCGGCATGTATCCGATACCGGCGCGGCATGGGCTGACCGTCGGCGAGCTGGCAAAGTTGTTCAATGAACGGCATGGCATCGGGGCAGATCTCGTAGTCATCCCAGCTGCGAACTGGCGCCGGTCCCAGTGGATGGACGACACGGGGCTGCCTTGGGTGAACCCGTCGCCTAACCTGCGGTCGCTCGCCGCCTTGATGAGCTATCCCGGAACGGTGTACTTCGAGGGAACCAATCTCACGGAAGGACGCGGGACCGATCGCCCCTTCGAGCAGATAGGTGCGTCGTGGCTGGATGCGCCAGCTGTCGCGCGAACCATGAACGCGATGGAACTGCCCGGCGTTCGATTCGAGCCGATTACAATGGCGGTCCTGCCGACGGCGGCCAAGTTCCCCGGCGACACGATCCCCGGCATCCGCTTTGAGGTCACCGACAAGCGGGCGTATCGCCCGGTGCGAACGGCGCTGCTGTTGATCGACGCGATTCGCCGCCAGCATCCGCGGGAGTTCGCCTGGGGACCATCGATCGACCGCCTAACGGGCTCCGACAAGGTACGGCTCGCCATCGACGGCGGGCGGCTGCCCGCACTGCTGGAGGAATGGGACAGCGAGGCCGAGGCGTTTCGCGACAGCAGTGCGGCGCTGCACCTCTATCAGTGAGCTCGCGGTGGTACCATGGCTGCCGGCCTTCGGCAGCCGTACGTTGTTGCTAGGCATACAGAGCGGTTCCACAAGCCGGCTCGCGAGCCGGACCGGCATTGATGACGCCGCATGATCATGCGATGGCGCTCGGCGTATTCCGCGTCCCGCGCCTGACGACAACGGTGAGGGCGGAGTACGCGACGCAGCGGGTGCCGCGTCCCGTACCCCGTCCGGCGCTCACGCGTGGTTACAGCTTCTCGACCCGCATGCGTCCGACGAGCGAGAAGAAGTTGATCGGCGAGTTTCCATCCAGCTTGACGGAGCTGGCCAGCACCTGTTTGCGGAGTGCATCGCCCTCCGCCTTACGACCCGTGCGCAGCATCAACTCCGCGCGCAGGGCCCTCGTTAGCAAATCGGCATCGGTGAGCTTTGCGATCGCGGTTTCCGCGGCACCGTAATCCTTCGCGTCGAGGGCGAGAATCGCCTCCAGGGAGCTGATGGCATCGGCATCAGGATTCTCCGCCGACTTGAACTGCGCCAGCGCGGCACGCGCCTCCTTCGCCTTGCCGATCCGCGACTGCGCAATCGCGACGTGCGCCTGATAGGCGGCTTGCTGACCCGGTGCGCTCGCGGCCGCCGC
>JBGTNB010000032.1:0-2462 GCA_041743285.1 Gemmatimonadaceae bacterium | reverse complement strand
AGGATCGCGGGCGCAAGTCCGAACAGGAGCATCGCCAGGCCGGTAATGCCTATCGCCGCGGCCAGCGCCGGTGTGCTCAGGTGGATCTCGTCCACCCTCGGCAACTCCGCTGGTGCGAATGCGACGAATCCGCGTACGGCGACAATCGCAAGCAGGAGGCCGAGCGCGCCGCCAACTACTGCCAGTAGTGCGTTCTCCGTGAGCAGTTGGGCGACTACCCTGCCTCGCGCGGCTCCCAGGGCGGCGCGGACGGCAATCTCACGCATTCGCGCAATACCGCGCACGAGGAGAAGATTGGCGACATTGATGCATGTAATGAGAAGAAGGAGCGCCGAGGCCGCGCTGAATGCGAGAATGGCCGGCCGCGTATCTCCCATAACGAGCTCTGGCAGCGTGCGCGCCGCGCCCTCCAGATCCGGCTGGCCGGCCGGCGCATCGGGTCGCTGAAAGAATGCGGCCAGCTCGTTCCCCGCATCAGCGGGCGTGGAGCCTGCCGCCAGCCGTCCGATTGGGTAGTACGCGAGCACTGCAAGGATCTCTTCCGCCGTCGACGGTACGATCGCCGCCCAGAAGTCGACGCCGCGCGGATAGTCGAGCCCCCTCGGCATGACGCCGGCGACGGTGTACGTCACCCCCGCCTCGTGCAGCGTTATACGGCGCCCGAGCACATCCATCGAGCCGCCGAAATGCTCTTGCCAGGCACTGTGGCTGAGGACCGCCACCGGTTCGGCCCCGCGCACATCGTCGTCCTCTCTCAGCGGCCGGCCCAGCACGGGTTGGGCGCCGAGCACGGCGAAGAAGTCGCCGGAGACGAGAGCACGCTGCAGCGTGGTTGTCCGGTCACCATCGCGTAGTGTCTGCGCGGCGGCTCCTTCGTAGCCGAAGAAGGCCAGCTGCGACATCGCGCGCGTCTGGTGTGTGAATTGGCGGACATTCTCGAAGCCCAGCGGCCAATTCTCGATCTGCCGGTCGCGCGTATGGCCCGAGAGCACGACGATCCGGTCCTGATCGATCACTGGCAACTGCCGCAGCAGCAGCGCGTCGGCGACCGTGAAGACCGCCGTCGAGAGCCCGATTCCAACAGCCACCGTAAGGCAGGCGGTCAGCGCGAATCCCGGCGTGCGAAGAAGGCTGCGTACGCCGAGCCTCACGTTGTGGATCAGGGAGTCCATGGGCGAATTCGCAACAAAAGGTTGTTGTGCCGCAGACAGAACGAGAATCCGCATCCCCATCCCGCGTCCCGCGTCCCTCGTCCCGCATCCCGCATCCCGCATCCCGCGTCCCGCGTCCCGCATCCCGCGCAACCGCCCTACCTGGACATGAGAAAGTTGAGCACGTCGGACCGAGTAACGATACCGCGAATGCTCCCGCCGCCGCGAACGAGCACGGCGGGATTCGCCTTGGACAGCAGCTTCGCGACGTTATCGATCGTCTGCCCTCCGTCCACGATGGGGAAGGGTGCATCCATCGCCTCCGACACCGCCGCATCGAGCATCTTGGTGTCGGCCAGGCTGCGCGCGGACAGCGCTCCCTCCGTCACCGCGCCGACGCAGTTCTCGCCCTCCATCACCGGGAGCTGGGATATGTCGTGAAGATCCATCAGGCGCAGCGCCTGACGAACCGTGCTTCCCGGCCCGACGCTCACCAGCACCGGCGCGCTCGCCTGCTTGGTGCCTAACAGCTCGCCGAGCCGCACGCGGTCGGGCTCGTCGAGCAGTTGATTCTCCCGCATCCATTCATCGCTGTACAGCTTGCTCAGGTACCGCTCACCGGTATCACAGAGAAAAGTCACGACCATCGCGTCGGGGTCGTCGATCTTTCGAGCGACCTCGAGCGCGACGTGGGCGATGAGCCCGCTCGAGCCGCCTACGAACAAGCCCTCCTCTCGCGTAAGGCGCCGCGCCATCGCGAACGCCTCGCGATCGGTAACCGTGTGATAGGCATCGACCAGGCTCATGTCGAGCGTACCCGGCAGCTTGTCCTGTCCGATACCCTCTACCTTGTACGGCACGCCTTCCGGCACCCGCTCGCCTCTGGTGCGCCAGTGCTCGGCCAAGATCGATCCGACCGGATCGCCGGCGATCATCTGCACGAGAGGATTGCGTTCCTTGAGATACCGGCCAACGCCGGTAATGGTGCCGCCAGTTCCCGCCGCGGAAACGAAATGCGTGATCCGGCCGCTGGTTTGTTCCCACAGCTCCGGACCGGTCGTTTCGTAATGTGCCTGCGGATTCGCCGGGTTGTAGAACTGGTTGGCAAGGATCGCGTTCGGGGTCTCGCTGGCGATCCGCTTGGCCATCATCACGTAGTTGTCGGGATGGTCGGGAGGCACCGCCGTTGGCGTTATGATGACTTCGGCGCCGAACGCCTTGAGCAGCCGCACCTTCTCCTGGGACATCTTGTCAGGCATCGTGAAAATGCACCGATAGCCCTTGAGCGCCGCCGCTATCGCGAGGCCGATT
>JBGTNB010000031.1:0-1782 GCA_041743285.1 Gemmatimonadaceae bacterium | reverse complement strand
TGCGACAACGTGCAGTGGTCGCCGATGGACGCGACGCGGACGGAGGACGATTACCTGTGCCGCGTCTGCGAGATCGCGATCAAGGCGGGCGCCGCGACGATCAACATTCCCGACACGGTGGGCTACACCGCGCCGCGCGAGAGCGCCGCGATCATCCGCGACCTGCTCGAGCGGGTGCCAGGGATGGACGGGATCGTGATCGCCACGCACTGCCACAACGACCTCGGGATGGCGACGGCCAACAGCCTCGCTGCAGTCGAGGCCGGAGCGCGGCAGATCGAGTGCACGATCAACGGGCTGGGCGAGCGCGCCGGCAACACCTCGCTCGAGGAGGTCGTTATGGCGATGAAGGTCCGCCACGACATCCTGCCATACCGCACGGGGATCGACACGACGCGGATCATGCAGGCGAGCCGGCTGGTCGCGACGGTCTCGGGTTTTCCGGTGCAGTTCAACAAGGCGATCGTCGGCAAGAACGCCTTCGCCCACGAGAGCGGCATCCACCAGGACGGGATGCTGAAGCACGCGGGCACGTTCGAGATCATGCGGCCCGAGGACGTTGGGCTGAACGCGACCTCGCTGGTGATGGGCAAGCACTCGGGGCGGGCGGCGTTGCGCGCGAAGCTGGAGGAGCTTGGCTACAAGCTCGGCGACAACCAGCTCGGCGACGTGTTCGTGCGCTTCAAGGAGCTCGCCGACCGAAAGAAGGAGGTGTGGGACGACGATCTCATTGCGCTGATGCAGGATCAGGGCACGAACGCGGCCAACGATCGCATCCAGGTGCGCAAGTTGCGGGTGGTCTGCGGTACGGAGGGGCCGCAGACGGCGGAACTGGTGCTGTCAATCGACGGGGTTGAGGCGCGGGTGGAGGCGACGGGGGACGGGCCGGTGGACGCCTCGTTCCGAGCAGTGCGCGCGCTGGTCGAGCATTCGGCGCGGCTCGCGCTCTATCAGGTGCACGCGGTGACCGAAGGGACCGACGCACAAGCGACGGTCAGCGTCCGGCTCGAGGAGGACGGGAAGATCGTGACCGGCCAGTCGGCGGACACCGATACGGTCGTCGCCTCGGTCCGAGCCTACGTGAACGCGCTCAACAAGCTGATGGTGCGGCGGCTGAAGACAGCTCCGAGTGCGGCGAGCGCCTGAAGGGAGCAGCCGCGGGGCGCGTTCCATTGAGTTCCGGTCGGGCGCGCAGCCGAAGCTTTCGGAGCATGGCTCAAGCGAGCTGCCGGTGACCATTGAGCGAGCGCCGACTTTGATGACAGGCCGTGCGGGGAGAGGGGAGTTCCAGTCTCTCCGCGCTTGGCGTTGATTTGTGTAGAAGTTTCGCTGAGTTGAACGCGGGTCTGCGGTTTTGGAAACCGGAGATTCACCACTCCTGCGGCATCTATGCCGCGCCATACCCGAAGTGGGCGCCACGATGACCTCCGACACCGAATTGCTGCCGATCGCGCTGGCCCCGCAAAGCGGGTCAGAGGATTTCGTCGAGCGCGCGCTCGCGACGGTTCGAACGCACCTCAACATGGACATCGCCTACCTGTCGGAGTTCGTCGATGGACGGTCGGTGTTTCGCGCCGTCGACGCGCCGGGGCTTGAGGACAAGATCAAGGTCGGGGACTCGTACGCGCTGGCGGACGTCTATTGCCAGCATATCCTCGAAGGGCGACTGCCGGAGCTGATCGTGGACACCGCGGACGTGCCGCTGGCGGCGTCCATGCCGATTACCGCGGCGGCGCCCATAGGCTCGCATGTCAGCATCCCGATCCGCCGCGAGGACGGCAG
>JBGTNB010000030.1:0-4631 GCA_041743285.1 Gemmatimonadaceae bacterium | reverse complement strand
CGTCGTCAGGTCGAGCGGAAGGAACAGATCGGCCTCGCCCATCGGGCCGACGAATCCTCTCGGCATTACGCCGACCACTTCGTACGATGCGGGTTCAAACAGGAGCGGGCGACCGATAATTTGCGGATCGCCGCCGAACTCGCGTTGCCAGGCAGCATGGCTGAGCATCGCGACCGGTTGCGAGGCGTCCGACGGTGTGAGCGTTCGCCCCAGGGCGGCGGGCACCTGCAGCGTGGAGAAAAATCCCTCCCCAACCAGCGCGGCGGAGAGCAGCCGAGGCCCCGCTTCGTCGCGGAACGCCACATCGATGGTGCTGAAGTTGAAGGGTGTCACCGCGGAGAGGGATCGCAGCCGCTCGCCAATGTCGGTGGCTGCGCCGGGGCTCACCGATGACCGCTCGATAGGCGACTGCTCGAACTGCGCGAAGATCCGAACCAGGCGTCCCGCGTCGCCATAGGGGAGCGAGTCCAGCAGCACCGACTTGACCACACCGAACACCGCGGCGTTTGCGCCGATTCCCAGGGCCAACGTGACGATTGCGAGCAGAGAGAACAGCGGCGCACGCAATGCCGACCTCACGCCGTAGCGCACGTCCTGTCGCAGATCGCTCCACCAGTTGGCGCGACGCGTGTGACGGACCCGCCTTCGGGCGATCGTCTGCAGCTCCACCTCCGCCTCGCTAACGTCACCGAACTCACGCAACGCCTCGGCGCGCGCCGCCGCCGGGTCCATGCCCCGCGCTATCAGCAGTCGCGTACGCTCGTCGAGGTGGAACGCTATCTCGTCCTGAACCTCACCAGTCACCCGGCCCTCGTTGGCGGGTAGGCGGAAGAACCGGCGAATCCCTGGGATGCGGCTCATGAGTCGTCGACCCGTCAGGCGGTCTGCAGAACTTTGAAGACAGCGGCGGCGTAGCGCGACCAGGTGTCCGTGCGAACCCTGAGCTGCGCGCGTCCCTCACGCGTCAGCTGGTAGTACTTGGCCTTGCGGTTGTTCTCGGTGATTCCCCACTCGCTCTCGAGCCACGCCCGCTCTTCCATGCGGTGCAACGAGACGTAGAGGGCGCGGTCTTCTACCTGCAGCTCGGCGTCGGTGGTGTCGCGGATCCACTGGGCGATCTGATAGCCGTGCCGCGGGCCCCAGGAGAGCGTCTTGAGCACGAGCACGTCCAGAGTTCCTTGCAGCAGCTGCAGCTCATCGCGCGCCATCGAGCCTCCACGGAATCGTTCCCCGGAAGTGTTCCGGGTTCGAAGCGCATGATAAGATGCGGCCGTCGCGGGGTCAAGCGGCGAGGAGAGCGGTCTAGGGTGTCGGTGGCTCGGCCAAGGGCGAATTGCGAAGGGCGAATTGCGAAGGGCGAATTGCGAAGGGCGAAGGGCGAAGGGCGAATTGCGAAGGGCGAAGGGCGAAGGGCGAGGGAAGAGGCGGCGCGCGCGAATTTACTCTATCGACTGGCGACCGTCGAACCGTCCCCCTCGCCCTTCAGGTACCTGTCGAGGAAGGCGATCACCGCCGTGTAGCCCTTGATCTCGTTTTCCTTCTTGCGGAAGCCGTGGCCCTCGTCGGGGAACACCACGTATTCCACCGGCACGCCGTTCGCCCGCGCCGCGGCTACGATGTCATCGGATTCCACCTGAAGCACGCGCGGATCGTTGGCCCCCTGCAGGACCATCAACGGTGCCTTGATGCGATCGGCGTGGAACAGCGGTGAGATCCGGTGCAGGCGTGCGCTGTCGGTCGCCGGGTCGCCCATCTCCATGTACAGAGCCTCGCGGAACGAATCCCACCAGGGTGGAATGTTGATCAGGGTGCGGCTCCAGTTGGAGATACCGAACATGTCGACACCCACCGCGAACTCGTCAGGCTGGAGAGTGAGCACGGCGAGCACCATGTAACCGCCGTAGCTTCCGCCAATGATCCCGATCTTGGCCGAATCCACGTATCCGGTCTCGATAAGCATCCGTTTGCTGGCCACGACATCGGCGAGATCGGCTTCGCCGTGCTTGCGGTCATCCATGGTGTAGAAGGTCTTACCGTAGCCGGAGCTTCCGCGGTTGTTGATGTCGAACACCACATAACCGCGGTTGACCAGTGCCTGGGTCAGAGCGCGGTAGCCGACCTGCGCCTGTCCTCCTGGCCCACCGTGGACCATGACGAGCGCGGGCGCCTTGGCGTCAGGCGAAGCCTGGTGCGGCTTGTACAAGACACCGGGTACCTCGACGCTGTCGTACGACGAGAAGCGCACGACGCTGGGCTTCACCAGGTCGGAGCTTCGGATGTTCGGGTTGAGTGCGGTTGTCAGCCGGGAGACGGAATCGGCGAATGTGCCGGCGTACAGGTCGGCGGGCACGCTGCCGTCGCTGGCATAGAATGCGAACGACGAGTCGTCAGGCGAGATGGAGATTCCCCGAACCAGTCCGTCCGGCATCTCCGGCAGCGAGACAGGCTGCAGGGACGTGGCATCGAGCACGCGGGCGGCCGCGCGCGAATCCTCGTTGACGTAGACGACGAGATACTTGCCGCCATCCGAGTATCCGGCGCCCATAACGTCCCAGTCCTGCTCGTAGACGGTCGAGGTGGCGCCGGTCGCCAGGTCGTAGCTGCGGAGGGCGGCGAACTCACGTCCGCTGTCGGAGACGAACAGCAGCCTGGAGCCGTCCGGCGAGAAGTCGGCCGGCGAGTTGTTCACCGTGCCGGTGTGCGTCGTAATGTTCTTGGTGGTGTTCGCCTGGCGGTCGTGCAGATAGATGTCCGCATCGGCGGTGGTGCGAGGCTGGACGAGCGCGATGTAGCGCTTGTCGCGTGAGACGGGGCCGAGCTGTAGCCCGTCGGTGTTGCGATAGAACACTGTGCGCCGGTAGTCGTCGGTAGTCAGCTCGTAGAGATCGAAGTGGCGCGCATCGCGCTCGTTGGTCGTAATGAAGAAAGAGCGATCGTCATCGGCCCAGCCGGCGAACGCCGCCTTGAGCTCTTTCCCCGGCGTCAGGTCCCTGACGGTGCCGTCGGGGTTCCGGACGTAGAGATGGTTGAGCTCATTTCCGCCCTGGTCACTGGTGAACAGGATTCGCTCATCGTCGGGGAAGTAGGAAACGGCATAGACCGAATTGGAATCCGATGCCGTGAGCGCCCGTGGTGCACCTCCGGTTACCGGGATTGTGTAAGCGTTGTAGATCCCCGAAGCGTTGGAGGTAACGAGCAGCTTATGGCCGTCGGGCGACCACGAGGCGCCGGAGTATTGGACGTTGGCGTAGAGGTCTTCGACCGAGTAAGCGGTGGGTGTGAACGGCTCAATTGCGCCTTCGTCCTGATTGCCGGTCTCGCTGCCTGACGTGCAGGCGGCCAGCAGGAGGAGGAGGAGGAGGAGGAGGGAGAGTTGGGAAGGGCGGCGGAGGGGCGCGGACATGGACGAATTCCTGGGAGAGGGCAGTGCGACGAAGATATGGCGAGGGAATTGGAGCGCCAGCGGGCTTAGCCGCTGTGACGAGAATCTTGCATTCGAAAAGCGCCGAACGACGGATTCTCGGCTCTTGTTCGGGCAGGTTCCTCGGTGCGCTGTTGCATCCCTGCGGGACTTCGTACTAGGTGGGTCGGTGGCTGGCACCGAAGGGTCAGGGACGCTTTCCACTTGCCTGCTTACGCGACGCTGTCGGCTTGTCTATCAGGGGTTCAGCGGTCGAGGTTGAATGTACGACGGAGCGATTATTACAGCGTGTATCGCGTGTCTAATATTTTAGCGACGCGTGCGGGTCTAGGGTGTAGAGTGTTGGTAGGTGATAACTTATGTTGTATTGCGCCAAGGAGACTATGGCGTTATGGTGGCGGTACACGCATTTCTAAATATTTTATACAGGGCAGTTCAATCCGCGTTTAGACATCAGCATGCCACGCGGATCAACTAGCTAGGCATAATGACGATTGATTGGGCGCAGTTGCTCGCCTGGGCCGCGCCTTCAGTTCTTGCCGCGATACTTGCCTATCAGGTTGGGCAGCGCCGCGCCCACCAGGATCGTAGGCACCGGGCCACGGAGCTAGCGACGGCCCTCTTAGTCGAATTGCGGTATGTAGAGAGCACGCTGCGTAGAATGTATAGGGAGGAGAAACCCCTTTCCTACTATTGGTATGTGCCTCTGCCCTGGTTCGAGAAGCTGTTTCCGGAAGCCAGATACTTCCGACCGAGAACAACGCACGCAGCGTACGACTTCTATGGCTTGATCCTCGAACTGAATGCCCGACGCGAGGTGGCGAGCAAGCTCACGGCAGTTTCATCCGACGATCACCACGCATATCGAGTCAAGGTTGCTGCGACACTCGAACGTCTGGGGTTGTTAGCCGAGGCATTGAAGAAGGAAGGCGGCAAACTAGCGCCTCTGACAAACTATAAAGTCATATCAGGCTCCGAGTTGCCTCCTCTACCGCCTCTAGTCTTTCCTGAGATGGAGGATTACTCGAATGAGCGCTAAGTCGGTGAGACCGCGCCTGATGTCTAACGATTCACGAGACTGTGTGAAAAGTCTGTGTTAGGGATGGACAACGCTCGGTGTCGCGTGTACAATAGGCGCGTTCATTGTGCCTTCTGACATGAGGTGCCGCGATGAGCTACATCGAAGGTGTGGACCGCGAGCAGCAGGTGC
>JBGTNB010000029.1:0-5744 GCA_041743285.1 Gemmatimonadaceae bacterium | reverse complement strand
CCATCTCGCTCCTCCTCCGCGTCCAGGTCTTCCTCGTCAGGGTCATCCGCACCGTTCAGCTCGCCTTCCTGAAACGCGGCGGTCCCCGCGCGCACTCCTCGCAACGTTGAGGCCGTCGTGACGAACGCCCCCTCGGCCTCTTGCTGCACCACCTCCATGAGGGCGTTGAAATCGTGTATACGCTTCTCCGACAATTTCAACGCCTGCATCATCCGGCGATTCGCTTCCGCTATCGTCCGGTTCACCTGTTGAACGTCCACGCGGATCGACGTCGTGATGTAATCGACGTTGTCACTGATCGTGTTCGCATGCTTCACGATCGGATTGATGTCCGCGTAGACACTGTCCAACAGCTGGTTGATTCGCTTGTAGCTCTTCCGAAAATTGTACGCCGCCGGCACCAGAAAAACAGCCAGCGCCAACATCGCGATCGACGTAAGGACGCTCGCCATGCTCGAAATGCGCTCGAACATGCCGCCCGGCGGCTCCGCATTGATCGTGACGATCGTGTCGGGGAGACTCGCCTGCAATGCAAAGGCTCCGGCTGTCGATAACCAGTTAAGCATTCCCGGGTGTCCGGAGTAGGTCGGCCGGCTGCGATAGGCACCGCATGGCGCTCAACGAGCAAACCCGCGGTGCAAGGGGAAGGCCAGACACTTCAGCCCGCTGACTTCTCTTCCGATTCCAGCTCTGCGGCGAGCCCGACGACCCGACTCACCGGCACAACGAATACTATTCCGGCTCCAGGGGAATCGAGATCGCCACAGACTTCCTGCATCAGCGCGATAGCCGCGTCCACCTTGTCATCCTCCACCACGCTGAAAACGGTCTGGTTGTTCGGCCGCGACCGAGCGGTTAGCGACCGTAGCCCAGCGAATATCGGAACGTCGTGGCTGAGAACGCGCCCCATGCCCTCGCTGCCGATGATTGTGGCCCCGGTAATCCCGAGCTCCACGAACCCGGCAAGGACGTCGTCGAGCTTTTCTTCATGGTTGATGACGGCGATCAGCAGCTGCATGCATGAATGAGATCAGGGTGAGGCGCACTCGTGAACCGTACCGGAGACCAAAATGCGTGTCAAGCGACTGAAGCTGCTTGACTTCGCCGGACGGTACCGTCCATCCTTCGCGCTCGACGACATACCCATCTCGACCGAGTGACTGCCGTGCAGTTCATCGTCGAGGGCGGTCAGCCGCTCTCAGGCTCCATCAGACCTTCAGGCAACAAGAACGCCGCGCTCCCGATAATAGCCGCGGCGCTGCTCACCGATAAGCCGGTGACGCTCGACAACGTACCCCGCATTCGTGACGTCGAGACACTGGTAGAGCTGGTACGAACGGTCGGTGTCGAGGCGCGTTGGGCAGAGCGTAACACCCTGGAAATGCACGCCAAAGAGCTGCGGGCAAGTACCCTCGATCCGCAGCTCTGCGCCAAGATCCGCGCCTCGATACTGCTGGCGGCGCCCTTGCTCGCGCGCTGCGGCGAGGTTCGGCTTCCCCCCCCGGGGGGTGACGTCATTGGCCGCCGGCGTCTGGATACCCACTTTCTGGCGCTGGAGCAGTTAGGCGCGCAATGGGCGCTGGGCGACTCCTTTCACCTGCGGGCTGCAGGCTTGCGGGGAGCCGACGTCTTTCTCGATGAGCCGAGCGTAACCGGTACGGAGAACGCCCTCACGGCCTCCGTAGCCGCGTCAGGCACCACCGTACTGCGGAATGCGGCGAGCGAGCCGCACGTGCAGGATCTTGCCCGCTTCCTCGTGGCGCTCGGCGCACACATCGAAGGCATCGGAACCAACACGCTCACGATCCACGGCGGCACCCCGCTCGGTGGAGCGCGCTACAGCATTGGACCCGATCACATTGAGGTAGGCTCCTTCATTGGCCTTGCAGCCGTAACACGCTCGGCGCTGCGTATCGAGGGCGCGGGAGTCGAATTCCTGCGCATGGTACTCATGGGATTCGAGCGGCTAGGAATAGAATGCGAAAAGGACGGAGATGACCTGGTCATACCGGCCGAGCAATCGCTGCGGATCCGCGACGACATTGGGGGACACGTCGCAAAGCTGGAGGATCAACCGTGGCCCGCGTTTCCCGCCGACCTAATGTCCATTGCGATCGTAACGGCCACTCAGTGCACCGGAATCATCCTCATGCACGAGAAGATGTTCGAGTCCCGAATGTTCTTCGTCGACAAGCTGGTGGCGATGGGTGCTCGCATCGTGCTGTGTGACCCGCACCGCGCGCTGGTGTCCGGACCGTCGCGGCTGCGAGGGGCGACAGTCGAAAGTCCGGACATCCGTGCAGGCATGGCGATTCTTCTGGCGGCGCTCTGCGCCGACGGCACTAGTGTGATTAGAAACGTGGGTCAGATCGAGCGCGGCTACGAGCGCATAGATGAGCGCCTGGCCGCGCTCGGAGCGCGCATCGAGCGGGTGCAGGAGCGCCCCCAGTAGGGTGATCGCGCACGAGCCGGTGCCGGAGCTGGAGGCCATTGGCTTTCATGCCTTTACGACGACGCGCGACGCGGGCTCGTTCAATACGATGTCCCCCGAGCCCGCGGCCGAGGCAATGACTCGATGGCACCGGCTGCTCGAGTATCTTGGCCCGTGGTCGACGCGCTTCGCCACCTCGCGGCAGGTCCACGGCAACGACGTGCTGAAACACTCTGGCGAATGGGACGGGTGGCTCCGCGGCCTGCCAGCCGATGGTCACTTCGCACCCGCACGCGGCACGGCGATGGCGGTCACGATTGCTGATTGCGTCCCGGTCTTCCTCGCTCATCCAGCCGGCGCCAGCGCGGTTCTTCACGCTGGCTGGCGCGGAACAGCGGGAAAAATCCTCGCGCGGGGCATTGAAAGCTTCACCAAAGCGGGACTCGGGGCTAGCGATCTGCTGGTGCACTGTGGTCCAGCGATATGCGGCGCATGCTACGAGGTTGGACCCGATGTGTACGAGCGCCTTACGGGGCGCGCTGTCGATGCCCCGTCGTGCGTCGACCTGCGGGAACTGCTGGCGCGCCAGGCTGCCGAGCTCGGCGTTCGCCACGTGTCGCTGAGCCAGTGGTGCACTCGGTGCCATAACGAGCGCTTCTTTTCGCACCGGTGCGGCGATCAAGGGCGCCAGCTAGCGGTGATCGTCGCGACTCTTTGAGCGATTTCGGAGTCGCGATTCCCATCCCACCAATTGACTCCCCCCCGGCTCGAATCTAGATTCACGATTGGCAGCGTGGCCCCCGGGAGTCACGTGCTGGAATGTGGGGATGATGCCCCCACATTTTTTTGTTCCCGGACTCTGGCGGCGCCAGCTGAGAAGTTACGTGAGTGATGATCTGGAAACTTTGATAGAACAAGAAGTTGCCGCCGCCGGTTATGAAGTTGTCGAGGTTCGCCGGGGTGGATCCAAGTCGCGACCGACAGTCGACGTCCGTATCGATCGGATGGACGGCGCCGCGGTCACGGTGGAGGATTGCGCCCTTGTGTCCAGAGCACTGGAATCGGTTTTGGACGCGAGCGGGCTGGTATCTCAGCGCTACGTACTGGAGGTGTCGTCGCCTGGGGTCGAAAGACTTCTGAGGCGACCGTCGGATTGGAAGCGGTTCGCCGGTAGAACGGCAAAGGTGTTGAGTTCGCAGCTTGGTGGACGGGTCGAAATCGAAATAGTCGGGATCGAAGGGGAGCCGGGGGCAGAGGCGGCCGTGGTGCGAGATGAGCGCGGCACCGAGCACCGCGTTCCGCTTGCCGAGGTCAAGGAAGCCCGACTGGCATTTCACTGGTAACAGCAAGGAGCGTGTAGATGGTCAGTTCCGCCGACATGTTGACCGCGATTCGGGAGATCTCGAACGCCAAGCAGTTGGATCGTGCGGAGCTTCACGGCCTGCTGGAGAATGGCATCTTCGCGGCGCTGGCGAAGCGCTATGGTCCGACTGTGCAGGCCGAGGTCGATATAGATGAGGATCGCGGTCAGATCCGCATCGTGCGACTCCGCAGTGTCGTCGCCGAAGTGACCGACGACGTCCGCGAGATTTCACTCGATGATGCGAAGTTCTACGACGAAGCGTTCGAGTTGGGTGACGTAGTCGAGATCCCCGTCGACTTCACCGAGTTTGGCCGCATGGCCGCACAGGCGGCCAAGCAGCGCATTCTGCAACTCGTTCGGGAGCGCGAACGCTCGCGCATCCGCGACGAGTTCGCCGACCGCGTCGGCGAGCTCCTGTCAGGTGAAGTGCAGCAGATCGAGCGCGGCAAGCTGGTAATCATGCTGAACAAGTTTCGAGAGGCGGAAGCGATCATTCCGTATCGGGAACAGAATCACCGAGAGCACTACCATCAGGGCGAGACCATTCGCGCCGTGCTCAAGCGAGTGGAAGAAACGCCCAAGGGCCCAAGGTTGATCATGAGTCGCGCCGACGGATTGTTCGTCGTCGCGCTGTTCAAGCTCGAAGTGCCGGAGATTCAGCAGGGGATCGTCGAGATCAAGGAAGTGGCGCGCGAGGTGGGGTTCCGCACCAAGATCGCCGTTTTCTCGCGTGATGACGCGATTGATCCCGTCGGTGCCTGCGTTGGTCTCAAGGGCTCGCGCGTGCAGGCGGTGGTCAACGAGCTCGGGGGCGAGCGTATCGACATCGTCCCGTGGTCGCCGGATCCCGAGCGCTTCGCCAAGATGGCGCTCGCGCCAGCGAGAATCGCCCGCGTTTTCAGCGACCCGGCCGCCAAGACGATCCAGGCGGTGGTAGACGAGGATCAGCTCTCGCTCGCGATAGGCAAGAACGGCCAAAACGTGCGCCTTGCCTCGGAGCTCACCGGATGGAAGATCGACCTTTACTCGAGCCGCGAGTGGTTGGAGCGGGGTGGCGAAGCGCCACTGTTCGCACCGTTGCCTGACGAGGAAGAGGCGCCGGACTTCCGGCTTACCGAGATCGATGGGCTGGGTCCGGCGACGGTTGCGATACTCGAGCACGGCGGTTATCGGATGCTCAATGACATCATCGACCTGGAGCGCGAGGACTTCCTCAAGCTTCCCGGTATCGCGCCCGAGGAGGCCGATCGCATCATGGCGATGATCAACGAGCTGACCGAAGATGGGTCGGTTGCCGATGCTGAAGGGGCAGCGGCCGATGACGCTCCCGAGGAACCGTTGCAGGGACAACCTGCGTGATGGAGGCACCGGCCGAGGCGCTGTCGGAAGCTCAGTGGCGAAAGATCGCCGGCTTGATAGGGCTTGGGGCGCGCGGACGGTTGGTAGTGGTAGGCGTTGAGCAGGTGAGGAATGCGGCGAAGCGCGGAAAGGTTCAGGTGGCCGTGGTTGCACCCGACGTTTCGCGGCATAGCAAGGACAAGATCATGCCGCTCCTTCGGGCGCGGCAGGTCACGATAGTGGAGGGGCCGTCGGCGTCCGCATTGGGCGCAGCGGTCGGCAGGGAATCGACGGCGGTCGTCGGCATTTTGGATCGCGATCTCGCGCGCGGCGTTCGCGCTGCGTGGAATGCGACCGGGGCCTCGACCCCCTAAGGAGAATGGTTTTGATCAAGCTTCGGGTGCACGACCTGGCTGGTGAGTTCGGCATTTCCAGTGAGGAGCTGGTGAACATGCTCCGGCAACTGGATGTCCCGGTTCGCAGTCACATGAGCGAGTTGACTGATGACCAGGTGGCACGGTTGCGTGCCCGCTGGGAGCGGGAAAAGCGCGCGCGTGCCGAAAAGCCGGCCGCCGCTCCGACGCGCCGTCGTCGCGGAACTGCAAAGACGGC
>JBGTNB010000028.1:0-8895 GCA_041743285.1 Gemmatimonadaceae bacterium | reverse complement strand
GCGTAGGTGAACGTCTGAAACAGCGGAAGCGGAAGCGCGACCTCGATGAGGCGCGAGGCCGGCGGCGTCATTCCCCTCCGTCAGCGCGGCATGAACAGCGCCGCGATCTGTCGTCCGCCAGTGCCGCCGCCAACGAACCGGGCGGTCGTATTGGAGAGAATCGCCACCACCACTTTCTGCTCAGGGTACAGAGCCAGAAAGGCATTGGCGCCAACCGATCCACCGCTGTGCGCAATCTCCCGGCGGCCGGAGCTGTCAGTGCCGACCCGCCAGCCGATGGCGTAGTGCGTATCCTCGCCACTCGTCGTCCGCATGGGAGTGAATAGCGTCGTAAGGGTCCGTGCCTCGAGAAACCCCGGCTGCAGCAGCGCCGATCCGAAGCGCACGAGATCTTCCGTATTCGAGATGAAGCCGCCACCGGCCCACTTATAGCTGTTGTCGACATACGGCGCATTGCGCAGGGCGCCACCGCGCTCGCGATCGTAGTAATGCGCCCGATACGGAATGAGGCTGTCCATGTGCTCGGCGACGATCGATCGAAGCCCTAACGGCTCGAATACGCGCTGTCGCATCACGGTGAGAAATGGCTGGCCGGCCGCGCCTTCGACCGCGGCGCTGAGCAGATTCCAGCCGTAGGATGAGTAGAAGTATCTGGAGCCGGGAGCGTGAAGAAGTGTGTCGTTTCTGAAGATGTCGAGCGAAGTAGTCACCGATTCGTACGGCCGCGCCGACAGCATCTCGTTGCCACGGTAATGCCGAATGCCGGCCAGGTGCCCGGCAAGCTGACGGGTGCTGATCGGCTGCGGCTTGCTCGGGAAAGCTGGTACGTACCGCTGCACCGGCGCGTCGAGGTCCAGCTTTCCTTCCTGAACCAGCAGGCCGACGGCGGCGGACGTCACGCTCTTCGACACACTTCCGATCCTCATTCGTGTCTCGGGCGTGATTGGTACCCGGTTCTCCACGTCGGCAAAACCGAACCCTTCCGTCCACACCACCTTGCCATCCACGGCGACGGCGACGGAGATACCCGGAATCCCGTTAGCCGTCATGCTGTCCCGTACGAGAGCGCGAGCGCGGTCCATGGCCGCTCTGTAGACCGGCGACTCGCCAGCGATTGCCTGCACCGGAAGTTGTTGCGCGGCAGCCGGCACCGCTGCCGGCAGCATGGCACAAGCGATGGCGAGGGGGAGAATCGATCGAAGGATCATTGGCGGCGACGGGTAACTGGTTGGCACGACTCGTCAGGCGCGGCTTACGCCAAGGCCTGGTTCGGTGGGAATGTGGATGTTGCCACCGGCGATCGAAGGACCACGAAACGGATCGTTAGCTAGGAGAGCGGGACCGTCGAGGTCGGCATAATCGAGCAGCGGCGCTAGGTGCGCGGCGGCGGCGATGCCAAGGCTCGACTCGATCATGCAACCCATCATTACGCGCAGTCCGTGTGCGCGAGCGGTGCCGATCATACGCGCGGCTTCACGCAGGCTGGCGCACTTCGCCAACTTGATGTTGATACCATCGACGGCCCCAACCAACCGCGGAATGTCGGCATTGGTCAGGCTGGACTCGTCGGCGATGATTGGAAGGGGCGCGCGCTCTCGGACGACGCGCATTCCGGGCACATCGTGCGGCGGCAGCGGTTGCTCGACGAACTCCACGCCGCACTCGACCAGCACTCCCATCATGCCGAGCGCCTGTTTCGGAGTCCAGGCGGCGTTCGCGTCCACCCTGAGCACCGCCGCGGGGGCGGCATCGCGAATCGTGCGAATGATCTCCTCGTCGCGATCGGTGCCAAGTTTGACCTTCAGCACCGGGTACTCCGCCGCCTCCTTCACCTTTCTCCTGAGCTCGGCGTTGTCGCCGATTCCAATGGTGAAACTCGATTGCGGTGCGCGGGACGGATCCAGCCCCCACATCTTGTAGAGAGGCACTCCCAGCCGCTTGCCCGCCAGATCGTGGAGCGCGGCGCTGACCGCCACCTTGGCGGCGGCATTGAACCGCAGCGAGCGATCGAGCTCCGTCTCGATTGTTTCGATCGCCCATGGATCGGCACGCTCCAGAAATGGCGTGAACCCCTCCAGCGCGGCGACAACCGAATCCGCCGACTCACCGTAGAACCGGCTCGGCGCTGCCTCGCCCCACCCTTCGGTGCCGTCGTCGTCTACCAGCCGAACCCAGACCACCCGCCAGTCGCTCGAGCCGCCGCGAGCGATCTTGAATGGATGAGTGGTTCGCAGCGAGAGAATTTCGTGCTCGAGTCGCATTCCGTTGGTGGGGAGAAGTCGAAAGAAGCGGGACCGCGCCGCCTAACGTGTAGTGGGTGTGATGCCCAGACGGCGGGCGAGCCGCGCCGCCCGGAACTCTTCGGTCGCACCGGTCGTCGCCAGATACCCGATCAGTGCATCGGCAAGCTCGTCGCCCCTCTGGTACCGCTCGGCAGGAATCTTTGCCAGGCAGCGCATCACCACCTGGGACAGCGCTACGGAAATCCGCGAGTCGACGACATCAGGCGGAGCCGCCGTCTCGTGCACGTGCTTGTAGCCAATGGAGTACGAATCGGCACCGTCGAACGGCGGAAAGCCGACGAGCATCTCGTACAGCATGACGCCGACCGCGTACAGGTCACTTCGGCCATCCACGAGCTTACCCATCGCCTGCTCGGGACTCATGTAGTGCGGCGTTCCCATCGCCCGGCCGGTCGCCGTCAGGCGCGCGTGGAATCGAGCTGTGGCGATGCCGAAATCGGTCACCGCCGCATGTCCATCTTCATCGAACAGAATGTTGTCAGGCTTGATGTCTCGGTGAACCACACCATGGCGGTGCGCGTAGTCGAGAGCGCTGGCCACCTGAGCACATATGGCCGCTGCCCGTTCGGGGACGAAGACCCGCTCGCGCACCAGTATGTCCGCCGCCGACCCTCCCGACAGATACGGCATTACGAGCCAGACGCTCTCCTCGGTTTCGCCAAAATCGAGGATCGCGCAGATGTGCGGATGACTCAGTTGCGCGGCAGCTTCCGCCTCGCGGCGGAAGCGCTCTCGCATCTCCGCTTCCCGCGCCAGATGCGACAACAGTACCTTGATCACGAGCGGCCGCCCGAGCACGGAATGAGAGGCGGCATATACGTGTGCCATGCCTCCGGTGCCCAGCCGGCGATGCACGCGATACCGGGTTCCCGTCGAGCGGCGCAGCGCGTCGAGCTCCTCGTCAGGCTTCGCGCTCGGTGCATCCGGAACGTCGGGTAGATCCTTGGCGCACCGCGCGCACGCGACGGCCGACCCGCGATTCCATGTACCACAATCGGGACAAAACACCGCTCAATTCCCCAGATCCATGCGCACGAAATCGTACGGAGGCCAGGGTCCGGTCTGCTCCACCTGCAGGGACGCGTATCGTCGCGCATTAGTCGCCACGATCGCCGAAAACCCCTCCCACTCCGAACGGTCGATGAGAAATGCGCTGCACAGTACCGCGTGCAGCGCCGGACGGCGCAACATTACAGCCGCATCGGCCTCATGGCTGACGGAGTTGTAGAACTCCATCGCCATTTCGGTCGCTGCGGCGTCCGGCTCGTCGGACGCCAGAGCGCCCTCCGCGGATCGAAGGTGCACTCGCACTTCGCACCTGCCTTCCACCAGGTGGATGGCCTCGGTGAAGGTGAGATAATGCATCTGCAGCCACCGGGTGATGTGATCCGTGTTGCGAAAGACGACACCGAACGGGGCGGGAAGAATGGTTTGACGTTCGAATACGGCTTCTACCACCGATTCGAACCTCTCAACGCTCTGTTCGTCCGCTTCGACGTGCTCGAATTCCGACTGAGCCACTACCGCGCCCACATCGCCCGTGATGATCAGCTGCGTATCGGGCGCGAGCGCATTACCGTCCCCCGCGGCCACCGGCACGACTCCGTACAGCACGTAGCCGCCTACAGCCATCGGAAGAATCGTAGAACGCCTACCAACAGGGCGCCGAGCGCGATCTGCGCCACCAGCATGACCCAGAATCCGGACCGCATTCCCGATAGCGGGATGTGTTCGAAGTTCATCCCCCACATGCCGCTCACCACCACGAATGGCACACTGAGCGTGGCAATCAAGGCAAGTCCCTTGGTAACCTGGCCCAGCTGGTTCGAAACCTTCGAGAGGTAGGATTCCAAGGTGGAGGAGAGCATGTCCCGTTGCGTATCGAACGCGTCGTTAATCCGCAGCACGTGATCGTAGATATCGCGAAAGTACAGTTGGACATCGGCCGGCACGAGCCGGTGCGGGCGATTTGCCAGCGCCTGGAACACCTCGCGTTGAGGTCCGAGGTGCCGGCGCAGCGAAAGTACCAGCCGCTTGACGCTGAACACAGCGCGAACTTCACGGCTTTCCTGACGCTCGAACAGATCGGTCTCGAGGCCTTCGATGAACTCGTCTACCTGGTCGAGTATTGGAAAGTACGCATCGATCGCCGTATCCATTAGCGAGTGCAGCAGCCGAGCCGGGCCCCGGTCCAGCAGATCGGGATTCCGGGTAACGCGCTCCCATTGTTCTGCGCAGGCCGCCGAGGGCTCGGTGTGTACCGTGACTACATAGTGTGGTCCGAGAAAAAAGCAGAGATTGAGCGTCTCGAAGTCGTAAGGATCCTCGGTGCTCTCGTCGAAGCGCACACCGCGGATAATCGCAAGGAGATAGCCATCGTAATCCTCGAGCTTGACTCGGCTCTGCGGATTGAGCGTGTCTTCGATCGCCAGGTGGTGAAAACCGAAGATCTTCTCCAGCACCGCGTGCTGGGACCGCTGCGTTGCGTCCACATCGACCCAGAGCACTCCCACGCCCTCGTGAAAGGCTTGCGCCAGCTTGTTAGGTGCGAGGTCCCGCTGTACGCTGCCATCACGACTACGAAAAATGCTACGCGGAATCTTGAGATCCCGCCCCGGACCCGCTACCCCGTTCGGATGCTCACTCATGCGGGGCGATTGCGTGACGCCACTTGATTCCCTTTATGAGCTGAAAGCCTATCGCCCGCTGGCGCGACAGTTCGCGCAGCAGAGTTGCATCTTCCTCCAAGGCGCCACGTGCAGCACGCCAGCCGCGCCGCCACGCCCGCGAAACGATTCGCGCCTTGTCCGTCCACGACAGCTCTGACACGGCCAGGTACTCGCTCGACCGCGAGCCCGGCGCTCCGGACGTCCAATCCTGTACCTCGAGCTCGACGACCCCCGCATCGCGCAACATCTGCTTCCACTCGACAAGCAGATGTGGGCGAAGAGAATATCGCTGTACGAGCATCTCCCGCATCGCCCCGGAAATTTCCGAGCTCCACGTCGGCTGCAGGAGCAGGACTGTCCCCATCGGCCTTGTAACTCGAACAAGTTCGCCGACCGCCGCGGCCGGATCGCCGGCGGCCGCGAGCGCCGGTTCCCCAATGGCGACATCGAACACCGACGTCTCATGCGGCAGGTCATCCAGCTTTGCAAGCTGGTAGTGCAGCTTCTGTTCGGTACCTGCCGAGCGCGCCTGAGTCTCGGCCGCGTCTATGGCCTCGGGACTCGGGTCGACGCCAGTCACCGATGCACCGGTGCGCCGCGCTAGCCATTCGGTCGTGCTCCCCGCGCCACACCCTGAAACGATGATCTCTCGCCCAGGCGCCGCCTCGGTGAGACGTGCGACCTCACGATACAAATCGTCTCCGGTCGCCCGCCACTTGCCGAGCACCGCGAGTTGAACGAGGCGGAGAACGGCCGGCACCGGCGGCACGCGCTGCGGTGCGCCGCTCATGAGGCGAGGAATCTAGCCGTCGGCCAAATAGTCGAGCAAGCAGCGTCCATGTGCTAACGTAGCGCTGCCATATGCACCAGGCATGCTTCAGCCAGCCGATCGGGCGCATAGCCGCCCTCGAGGGCGCTCACCAGCCGCCCCCCGCACCACGCCGTAGCCCGTTCGACCAGACTTCGTGTTAGCCGCTCCACATGCTCCAGCTCGAGGGTAAAACCGCCGAGCGGGTCACCACGCAAAGAGTCGAATCCAGCCGAAACAAGTATCAGGTTTGGCTCGAATCCGGCCGTTGCATCATCGATCGCGCGCTCCAAAGCAGCAATGTACTGCTCCGGTGGAAGGGCTGGTCGCATTGGTACGTTCCAGATGCTGCGATGCGGCCCCCGGTCGTCGGCCGCACCGGTGCCGGGATACCAGGGCCACTGGTGCATTGAGATGAACCGAATCCCCGGATCGTGCTCGACCAGCGCCTGCGTGCCGTTGCCATGGTGTACGTCCCAGTCCACGATCAGAACGCGATCGGCGTTATGGCGCGCGCGCGCGTATAGCGCGGCCACGCCGACCGATCCGAACAGGCAGAAACCCATCCCGTTGGCGGGCAAGGCATGGTGACCGGGGGGCCGCACCGCGCAAAAGGAGCGAATGGCGCGTCCGCTGTATGCCATATCGATTCCGTCGAGTACGGAGCCTGCAGCAGCGGTAGCCGCGTCCCAGCTCCCTTCACTCACCACGGTGTCCGGGTCCAACCGCCCGCCGCCTGATGCCACGAGTGCGCGGACTGACTCGACATATGCCGGATCGTGCCCGAGCGCCAGTTCGGTCGCGTCGGCGTGGCGCGCCTCGTGGTGCATCAGCGATTCGAACAGCTCTGGCTGTTCTCGTAAGGCGCGTGGAATGGCGCGAATGCGGCCGACGTGCTCCGGGTGGCCCCACCCGGTGTCATGCCGCCCCGAATCGGCGTGGGAGATCATCGCCACCGTCACGGCGCGCCTCGCAGCCGGCGCGACGTCCACTCGCCGAGTAGAAGCGCCAGGCTGACTACCAGCATCCATCCGTGCGGGCCCGCTCTGCCGGGAAGTGCGGCCGGCGATTCAATGCGCGGCACGGGTTCGCCGAGCGCGGAGACGACCGCAACGAGTGGAGCCGCCGCTCCCGTAGGAATACCTGACAAATCTCGCCTGCTGCCGCGGACGAGCGCGGCGCTCGCTACCAGCGATGACCACCACTGCCGGTGTGCTTCCATACCTCCCTCTCCTCCCTGCATTCGCCAACGCCAGCTCTCGTCGTATCCGAGCTGGACTACGCGGCCGGGGCCTTCCCGGCGCGCGACGATCGTTGCGTTGCCATTGCGCGACTCCAGCACCACGGCATCGGCCCCGGGGCGCGCGACCGGGTAGAATCCGAGCGCACGGCGGGGTGTCTCCGCAGTAAAGGCGACAACCGCCGGGCGAACGCGCGTACCGGGTTGGCCAGGCGCGATCCCGCGCAGCCCGGGAATCCGTGCGGCGATGCCTGACAACACCAACCCCCCTCCGGCCCTGACGAACGACACTAGTCTGCGGGACTCGTTCGCGGCCGCCGAATCGAAGGCGATCACCGCGACGTACCGCGCCGTATCTACTGCCGCGGCGGTACCGCGCCGCACGATGAGCCCCGGCCCGATCGTCAGGCGTGCGTCGACCTGCCATCCACTCTCCTCGAGTGCGGCAATGGCATAACGCGCCTCCCAACCCGCCGTACCGATCACGAGCACCGCCCCTGGAACGAGCGAGTCGTCGGGCACCGCGCGGGCCCAACCGGAGCCGAGAGCTGCGTGCGCGGGTTCGGCCAGCGCCGGTACACGCACCGCGCCACCGTTGCCCGCCAGGTAAAGAGTATCGAAGGGTCCGAGTGCATCGCGAACTGCAACGCTGTCGCCCACCGAACCCGCAACCAGCAGCCGCGCACCGCCGGCCGGCGCATTCACCGGCTCCACTGCGATCGCCAGCGGAACGAGCGTACCCGACCACCCGACGGCGCTTCCGGTTCGCCGCAGCGACACTAGCCAATCCCGCCACGGAGCCTCCGGCACCGAATCGAGTCGGACATGAACCGAATCGGGTGCCGGCCCGGTGGCCCACCGGCGGAGCGCTTCCGGCAAATCCTCCGCATCCAGTTGTGCGTTGTTAGAGAGCACACTGTCCGGACGGAGGGCGAGCCCTAGCGCCCATGCGAGCAGCACGATTGCGACCACGCGACAGGCCAGCTCGACCGGGCGGCGCCACTCAGTGCGTGAGCGCATATACAATGATGTTCACGCCGAAGCGCGTGTTGTCCACCGACAGGAAGCGCTTGTTCTCCGGGTGATAGCCCCACTCGCTGCTGTAGTCCTTGTTGCTGTACAGAATGGCAATGCGCTCGCTGCGCTCCACCGCCAGCAGGTGCTCGTGGACCAGATTGTCACCCCATCCGTTCAATTCGTGGCCAGTGGTCGGCGGCCCATCATCGAATGTGAAGAATGCGCGGTACAATGCGTGGTCGTTAGGTAGCTCGCTCAGTGGCTCGAGCGTACGGGCGATCTCCTCGGTAGCAGTCTTGTGGAAGGCGCCGTCAATGTCGTGATTGTGATCGTCGATGAACAGGAAGCCCCCGCGATCGACGAATTCCCGGAGATTGGCGCGCTCCTGCTCGGAGAAACGAACGGGCAGATGGCCGGTTAGATAGGCGAACGGATAGCCGAAGAGCTCGGTCGCGGCGAGCGGCACCGTCACGCCGCTCGGCTGGACGGGGATCGAAGTATATCGGGCCACCGAGTCGATGATGTTCGGCGGGACCAAAGGTGCGCTGTCCCAGTCACCGCTGTCGTACTGCACAGTCGCGAAGACGAATTCGGTCACCACGATCCGCTCCAAGCCGGGAGTGTACCGCGCGTTTCAACCTCTCCGGAGAGCAGGCGACGGGCCGATACCAACGCGTCCGTCGCATCGCGCCCGGTTCGCAGCGCCTCGATTGCCGCGCCGATTGCAGTGGCCAGCGCCGGTGCGTCGTCCAGTGCATCCAGACGCAGCAGCGCCAACGTGTCGGCCGCGGAGGCGTCGCCGGCCGACAAGCGTTCGATCGCGGCGTCGAACCGGTCGCTGCGACGCAGGGCAGCAGA
>JBGTNB010000027.1:0-2649 GCA_041743285.1 Gemmatimonadaceae bacterium | reverse complement strand
CATCCTTTACACGTGGCGGCTCAAGGAAGTAGTCCTGCTCGATGTCTTCGCAATCGCCGCCTTTTTCCTGATCCGCCTGTTGGCCGGTTCGGCGGCTATCGATGTGCGTGCGTCGGTGTGGCTGCTGCTTTGCGGCGGGCTTCTCGCTCTTTACCTCGGGTTCACCAAGCGCCGGCACGAGCTCACGCTGTTAGGCGCCAGCTCTTCCGAGCACCGCAGCGTGCTGTCGCATTACAGCACCGGCTTTCTCGATCAGATGTCCTCGGTCCTACTCGCCGTCACTGTCGTGTCGTACATCATGTACACGCTTTCATCCGAGACGGCACGCCAGGTGGGTAACGACTGGCTGAGCTACAGTACGGGCTTCGTGCTGTACGGAGTATTCCGCTACCTCTACCTGGTACACAAGCGGAATGGCGGCAGTCCCACCAGGACGCTCCTCACCGACCGGTCGCTGCTCGTGACAGTCGTTCTGTGGGTCGCGTACTGCGGCTGGGTGATCTACTATCACACCGTCTGACGGAATCGTTGGGCGCAGCTTCCTGAAACTGGGCGCGGGCGAGATCATCGCCCGCGTCCTGGCGTTCGTGGGCAGCGTGTACCTGGCCCGGGCGCTCGGTGCGGAGATGTATGGCATCGTCGGCGTCGCGCTGGCGGTGCTTTACTATTTCGGACGGCTTACCGACGCCGGACTGGATCTCGTTGGGATGCGCGAGCTGGCCAGCGATCGCACCAACGCCACTCCGGTCGCGCAATCGGTGCTCGGCTTCCGGATCGTGCTGTCGGTGGTGCTGGCCGCTTTCCTCGCCGCCGGCGCGCTCCAGTGGCTACCCAGCCCCGATGGCGCGGTGCTCGCCGTCTTCGCCCTCACGCTCATTCCGATGGGTGCGAGCACACGGTTCGTGCACCTCGGATTCGAGCGCGGCGGTTATGCCGCCACGGCGCGGGTACTCGCCGAAGCCGTCATTCTGCTTCTGCTCGTGCTCGGAGTGCGGTCGCCTGACGATGTGTTGCGGGTGCCGCTGGTGCACCTGATCGGATTGGCAGTCGGCTCGGTGGCTCTGGCATGGTGGATACGTGTGTACGGCATTCCCATTCGACCGAGGCTCGATTGGGCGGTGCTGATGCCGCTGCTTCGCCGTTCGGTGAACGTGGTGGCCGCCGCCCTTCTGGGGCTGATCGCCTACAACTCCGATCTCATCATTCTTCGCTTTACGCACGGGGCGGAGCTGGCCGGTTACTATGCCGCCGCGTACATGCCGCTAAGCCTGGCGATCAATCTGGGGATCGCCTATCGATTGAGTCTGCTGCCTGCACTGGCGAGGCTTTCGGCCTCGCCCGACCGGCAGGCCGAGCTCTACCATACCGGCATGGCTCAGGTGGCCGCGGTAGTCATGCCTGCCGCGTTAGGTGGGATGCTGCTGGCACCGGCGGCGATCGCCTTCGCCTTCGGCACGGAGTACGCACCCGCTGGCCCCGTTCTGCAGCTGCTAGTTTGGGCCATTCCGCTGGCACAGCTCCGGGAGCCCTCCACCGCCGCGATTCTCGCCGCGCGGCGCGAGCATCGCTTGCTCCACCAGAACGCCATCGGCACGGTCCTCAATCTCGCGCTGAACTTTACTCTCATTCCTCGCTACGGCATGCTCGGAGCTGCCATCGCCACCGTCGCCACCGAAGCGGTCCGACTCGCTCTGGCGCTCTGGTTTGCCCGCGAGGTAGGCTTTTTTCTAACGAGAGCTTCACGCTTCTGGAAGGTGATGGTTGCAACCACTGTGATGGGCGCGGTTATTCTGGCGCTTCGCTCTGCCCCCTTCCCACTCGCCCTGGCCGCCGCAGCCGCCACCTATGCGATAGCACTGTACCTGGTCGGCGGTCTTGTTTTCCGTCGTCGCGAGCTCCCCGCTCTCTCCGTCTGAAGGTGTGTCTACGCTCGGACGGCACTGGCGATGATTTTCGGACCGATCGCGAACAGCGCCTGACGGGTCAGCGGAAGGCGGGTAGCGAGTTCGTATACCGAGGCTAGGCGCCTCACGAGTGGAGGGAACTGCGCGCGTTGAGCGGCGGGGAACGAAGGAAGGCCAAGCGCTACCTGTCTGAAACCCGCCCCAAGCAACAGGGCGCGTATCGCCGGAGCGGAGAGCAGAGTCCGCTTGGGTGGGATTCCTCCGCTGCGCGTCACCCGACTTTCCACCATCCCCGGTGGCAACCAACCCACGGCCCAGATCCCAGTCTGCGCATCCGGACCGAGGCTGAACCGGTTGGACGCGGTGAGGTGAATCCGCCCACCGGGCCGAAGCAGGCGATGGGCCTCTGCCAGCGTTTGGACCCGATCCTTTACGTTCTCGATTACCGCGTCCCCGACCACGACGTCGGCGCGAGCATCGGGAAACGGCAGCGCTTCGGCGCATGCACAGAGCGTGGGAACGTCGGCGCCCGCCTCGAGCAACCGTTTTTTTCCGACGACCAGCCAGCGAAAGGCTATGTCGATTCCGGCAACTCGCGCATAACGATCTCGGGCAGCAAGCAGCATCGGTCCGGTGCCACAGCCGATCTCGAGGAGAGCGGCGTTGCGTGGTGCGGCGGGTTGAGAACCCTCCCATGCTTGCAGCGTCGCGCGCGCGCGCGCCTCCGCCGCCACCTGCCCGCCGG
>JBGTNB010000026.1:0-3681 GCA_041743285.1 Gemmatimonadaceae bacterium | reverse complement strand
CTCGAAGCGGCCATGCGGGCCGGTGAGACCCGCGTCACGACGCCGCACGGCACCGATCTGCGGTTCCGGATCGGCGAGCGTCCTTTCACGCGGCAGGATGGCGACGCCTCGGCCGCGCGGGCTTCTGCCGCCCGCAATCTGATCGACCGCGAGATCGAGCTGCCGGCGGGCGCGATCCGCGTGGCGCCTATCGAGCGGAGCGTGACCGGCACCATCGTGATGCCGGTGTCGGAATGGAACGGGGTTCCGGTGCGAAATCTGACGCTCCGCCTAACTGGCGGCCGCATCGTGGAGGTGCGTGCTGAAACGGGCAAAGACGCGGTAGAAGCGGAACTGGCGAGCGGAGGCGATGCGGCGCGGTCCTTTCGTGAGTTTGCGCTCGGGATGAACCCGCTGCTCGCGATCCCCGAACGCGATCCGTGGATTCCGTACTATGGCTACGGCGCCGGCGTCGTGAGGCTGTCGCTGGGCGACAATACCGAGCTGGGGGGCACGGTGTCGGGCGGATACGTGCGCTGGAACTTCTTTCCGGACGCGACGGTGACGGTGGGCGGTGATCCGTGGGTGGTGAACGGACGGCTGGTACGGTAGCGTTATGATGGGCAACGCTTAGGGGAGCAACTCCTACCGATCCGCGGCCGGCGGCCACGGATATCGCTCCATTGGCGCAGTTGATCGAAACTGGGCGCAGGGCCGTCTCAGATATGGCGAGAAACGTCGTTTCGCGCCATTAGATTGCGTTTCTCGCCATATACCGCGCCGTCCACTACATGTCGCCGACATCTAGTGCGACCACAACCCGCCCAGGACCATTAGCCATCAGGACGCCACGGTGACCGGATCCCCGGCGACACCTTCCGGATACATGCCCGGGAATAGATAGGGTACGGCGTGGGTTGGAAAGGCGATTCGCACAGCGCCTTTCGGACTCTCTGTGGTCAGGAGCCCATCGGCGAGCAGCTCTCCGAGCACCGCACGGCCCGTACGTTCTCGCAACCCCGAGAGACGGACCGCCTCGCCACGAGGCAACTCGCCTCGCGCGGCGACAACGCGCAGCATCGTGCCGCCCTCCGCGCGCAGCCGGCGTCCATCGGGACCAGGTGCTATACCGTCGTCTCTCAGGCGCGCGTACGCCTCGAGCCGGTCGCCTAACGCTTCGAGGCCGAGAACCGACCGCATGTAGCGCGCCTGATCCACGCAGACCTCGAGAAAGAAACGTGCGAACCGAGCCAGAAGGGCGGCCGACAGAGGCCCGCGTCCGTCAGCATCATATAGGCGGCCGTTGTCCGCCTCCTCGAGCGCGGCCATATATGCCTCGCGCCGTCGCGCGAGGCCTCTGCTCGGCGTCCACAGTCCGAGGGCGCCGATGCCGAGCGCCCGGCCGTAGGCCATAGTCGCCAGGCGCGCGACTCGGCCGTTGCCATCAGCGAATGGGTGAATCCAGAGAAGCCTGTGGTGGCTTGCCGCGAAGGCGATCGCGCGATCGAGGCCGCGGAGCCGATCGGCAGCATATCGCTCATTGGCGTAGTCCAGGAACTCGCGTATCGCGGCCGGCGGCGGCGGATCGTGGCGGCCGACTGTTACGTCGAACGTACGCAACTCCCCGGGGACGACGAGCTCGCGCCGCTTTGTGACAGGATCCTCGACGTAGCGCAGCTCGGTTGGAACGCGCTCGTAGAACTCGCGATGCAGCCAGCAGAGCGCATTGGCGGTCAACGGCGACTCGTCAGGCCGGCTCGCGAAGTAGCCATCGGCCAGCCGTTCCACCTCCACGTGCGCCCGCGCCTCGCGCTGCAGCGCGCGCAATGTGGCATCCTCGGACAGGTCGTTACGGAGCGCGCGCTCGATCGCACCCGGTCGGGTATCGTGTCCCTCGATGCGGTTCGAGTAGTACGCGTTGGCTATTCGCAGCAGCTCGATGACGCTCGACCGCGTGCCATCGGGAAGCGCGGAAGCGAGTGCGGCGCCCTCCCGCTCCAGCGTGAGCGCGAGGTCGTCGAGTGCCTCTCGGCTTCGCCCGCGTTCGTCTGGCAAGAGCGGCTCCATTGCGCTCGGGCGAAGTGGTGACGATTTCTGGGCTTCCATGCGGCTTGGGGCGGGTGAGGGGATTGCCAGTCCCGCTCTAGAATCTTGCCGATTTTTTCGCCGATGTCAAGATGTAACTATATGCTTGTGGTTCAAGCAGATATGACGGTAGTGATCAGCTGAGGGAGGATGTTCTTGCCGATCGCAGCGCCGATATGTAGTAGAAAGGCTCTGGCAACGGCTAGCAATGCTGTCGGCCCTGGGGTGGTGACATGGGCCAGCATCGCATGCTAGTGTTTAATACTAGTACATCGTACTAGCAAATGAGGACAGCATGCCGAAAAAGGAACCGAAGCGCGTACGCGAGCAGGTGGTGGTTTACCTGGACGAGCGCGATCGTGCACTGCTGGAGAAGATGACGAAGAAGACCGGGTTGCCCAAAACCGAATTATTCCGGCGCGGGCTACGCCGACTTGCCGATGATGCGTTGAGCGAGAAGAAGCCGGGATTCTCGCTCCGACATCTCGTCGCCACCGCCGGGAGCGACGATCTGCCGCCTGATGTCGCCGAACACGCCGACAGTTATTTGTACGGCGGCGCCTACGGGGAGCCTGGCAAGCGGAAGCGTGCGCGCACTCGTTGACACTAGTGCGCTGCTCGCGCTCTCACGCCGTCGCGATCAGTATCATGGCTCGGGCCGTCGACATTGCGGAGTGACATCGCTCCTGGCACTACGGGACCGCCGTGACGGTCACCATGTTCCAGTTCGGCATCGTTATTAGGTGATAGGCGCCCGCCTGATCCGGGAGTATCCAGTAGTAGGCGGACTCGTGAGGCAAACGATACCCCGGTGCCGGCAAGAGCGTCCCTCCTCCGCCGGCCATGTCCTCGTTCGTCGTGCCAACTGTACACTGACCGGGAGCGGGACCGGTCCTGCCCTGGCAACTGATGACGATGACATTCGGAAGTCGTTTGCCGGCCCGATACGACGGAGGAACGCCCGTAATACTCCCGCTGATATTTCCTCCGCCCCAGCCGGTCACGATGACGGCAAACTCCACCTGCTCGCCTGACTGCAGCCTTGCGGTCGTGTGGCGAACCCCGGGCGCGTAGACATCGACCGTCGGCCACGTCCAAGCCAGCCCAGCCGTATTCGTAAGGACAGTGTCTTCCTCGAAGCCATCCTGGAAGATCACCGGAATGCCTGACACAGGGCTACCATTCCCATCAATCACTCGGACGACGGCGGAGTCCCGTACGGCGCGAAACGAAACGAAGGCATTAGATGGTATGCTCTGCTCATTACCACTCACCATGATGATGCCGTATCCAGAATGCGCAATGCCGGTCGCGCTAATGGACAGCGCCTGACCACTCCACGCGGCGGTGAGCAGATTCATACCGAGCGCTCCCGGCCGCCACACTGTTTCCGCATAGCCGAGCGTATCGGTTCGAAGTACGGTTCTATCGACGGACCCGCCTCCGCTCGTGACGGCAAAAGTGACGGGCTGATCATACACGCCATTGCCGTACGCGTCCTCGAGCCGAACGCGAACCGCTTCTGAAAGGGGTCTGCCTACCGGTGCGCTCTGCCCATCGCCTGACACGAGGACCAGCCGCGAAGGTGCAGCGGCGCGCGTCCATGCCAGGAATGTG
>JBGTNB010000025.1:0-18112 GCA_041743285.1 Gemmatimonadaceae bacterium | reverse complement strand
ACTGGGCGTCGAAGGCCAAGCTCGGATCCGATTCGCGCCGCGGCGCGCCACCAGGCGGGATCGTGTATCCGCCACGCGCCACTGGCCAGGCGACGGAGGCGTAGTCGTGAGCGAATCACCTCAGCGAGCATAGCGAAAGCGACAACTGCCCATAACGCTACGAGCGCGCTCTGCCAGCTCCATTGTCGCTGCTCGGCGCCGCCGTTGCCGGCCGATACTGCGGGCGTGTAGAGCGGCATCTCCATCGCCTGCGCGCGGCTCTGACCACTCGAAGTCGCGGTCCTTTTCGCTTCCCGCGCTGCGTCGTCAGGCCGCGGGCTTGCCGCCCTCACATCGGTGGTGAAAAGAGCAGGGGAGCTAGATGCCGCCGCAAGCGACCCCGGTGGCAGAATCTGCACTGAAACCGTCGGCGCCAACGCGCTCGCCACTGGCAGTACCAGCAGCGCCAGGAGTGCCGACGCCCATACGAGATGCCGCCACGCGGCCGAAGCACGGTTCAGGAGCCGCACGAGCACGGCAGCGGCCGCGAGCAGAAGCACGCTCCGCAGGAACAGCGACAGCAGAACCGGCGCCGTTGTATGCAGCTCGTTTACCAACGCTTCAGTCATCGGCCCTCTCGCCGGGTGTTCTCGATCAACTCCGAAAGCCTCTCCAGCTCCGACTACTCGAACTGCCCGTCCGCGGACTCCAACAGCGCCGCCGCCGCGGACGCCGGCGAACCGTCGAAGAAAGTACGTATCAGATGCTCCAGCGCGCCACGTCGGGCAGCATCCCTGGCGACGATGGGCCGGTATACATATCGAGGCCCGTCTTGCTTGTGCGCCACATGCCCCTTCTCTTCCAGAATGCGCAGCATGGCGCGTACCGCCGAATAGCTCGGCGGCTCGGGAAGTCGCTGCATCACCTCCGCCGCCGTCGCGTGGCCGTGCGCGTACAGCACGTCCATGATCTGCCGCTCGCGACGACTCAGCTGCGGGCCGTGATCGGGAGTCTTCCTTGTCATGAGCAGAGGCTCATCGGGGGTTTCGCCGCGTTCACATCCTCCCCCGCGAGCCGGTGCCCAGAAGGGCGGTCAGCGCGCGCCGCCGCTCGTAATCCGAGTTGAGCGTCTCCGTTGCCGCTAGATAGGCATCACGGGCGCGGCCGTCCAGCGTCCGCCCGTCGCTCACCGCTATCAGCAGCGTCGCAAGCTGATAGTCCGAGTTGATTCCCTTCGCAACGGAGAGCAAGGCCACGAGCTGATCGTCGGTCAGCTCGGCCTTAGTCAGGCGGAGCAGAACGCGATGCTTCTCATGGTCCGACCGAATGCCGCTGGCCGCGTCCAGATACGCGTCGCGCGCCGGACCGTCCGGAAATCCATTGGCCTTGGCGGTAGCGATGAGCAGTTCCGCTCGCTCGTAGTCGGATTTGAACGACCCGGCGGCACGCAGCAGCTCGCCAACGGTAGCTGCGGGGAGATTGTCCATCGTCAGAACCGCGCCGAGCGCGCGCCGGCGTTCATAGTCGGATTGAATGGTCCCGGTCGACTTTACGAAATCGCCGGCTACATCGGTCGTTACATAACTGCGGCGGCCAAGGTCGACGAGAAAGCTCGCAAGCTCATAATCGGAGGAGAGCTCTTCACCCGAGAGATTGATTGCCCGACGTACGTCAGCCGGCTCCAGTCTGGCGCTGTCGAGCATGACCGACAGGTACTTTCGCTGCACGTGGTCACTGCTCATGCGAGCCACCTCGTCCATCACGGCGGTCGGGCCGCCAGCGCGTAGAAGGGCGGCCACCCTCGTAGGGGCGGCGAATCCGCTGCGGCGCTCGAGTTCGAGAATCATCGCGGCGATCCACCGACGCGCCTCGTCATCAATCGGCCGCTCGGATCGATTGACGGTATAAGTGCGCACAAGTTCGCCGCTTTCATGGCTCACCTCATAGCGGCGCCGGTCACCCTCACGACGGACGTCGATTTCCAGAAACGCTCCACGCTCCATCGATTTAACGTCGGACAGATCCTGCTCGAACTCGAACTTTCCCTCGGCGCGCATATCGATGGAGCAGCGGTCGTTCGACCAGCTGATGCGCCAATGCCTGACGTCGTTCTCATCGTTGATGCTGGTGGTGCTGCTGTTCTTTCCCCTGGTCGTGCTGCAGTCGTCGAGCAGGCCAGGGGTTTGTGAAGCGGCGCGGACGGGTAACGCGGCGGTAACTAGCGCCATGATCAGCGTGAGTATCGGCGTGGCAGGAGAGAAATCGCGCATCTGGACCTCGTTGTGCTAAAGTTTTAGCAGCCTGCTACCATTTTAGCACACTTCCGCGGCTCGTCAATAGGAATTTCAGTTGCCGGACAGAAGAAGCGGGAAGCGGGAAGCGGGAAGCGTGATGCGGGAAGCGGGAAGGGGGAAGCGGGGAATCCTGACATCGCGGGACGAGGGTTGTAGCGGTCGGTGCAGGGCGACCTTTTGACGCCGCGATCATATTTGGGGGGATTCACCGAACCCCCCATACAGCCACAGTGCCATGTCCGTGCCCTCCAAAGCCGTATATGTGTTCGTCTTTCCAGGTTTCGCCGATTGGGAGCCCGCCCACGCTCTCGCCGAGCTCCGCAGGCACGGTGGCTATAGAGTCGAGACCGTAGCCGGCGACCGAAATCCGGTAGTGTCGATGGGCGGCTTGTCCGTTCTACCCTCCCGCACCTTGGCGGAGGTGGACATCGATGATGTAGCGGTCTTGATCCTGCCGGGGGGCGAACGTTGGGAGCGCGAGCCGATGGATGACCATCTCATGTCACTCATTAGGCAGCTCGAGCTACGCGCTACGCCCATCGCAGCGATCTGCGCCGCTACCACGGCGCTCGTCAGGGCCAAGGCGCTAAAGGGCCGGCGTCACACCAGCAACGGGCTCTCGTATCTTCAGGCTCAGGTTCCGGACTATGATGAGATCGGATCGTACGTCGATGCCCCGGCTGTGCGCGATCGAGCCGTCATTACCGCCTCGGGATTGGGCGATGTGGAATTCGCGCGGGAGATCCTTGCCGAGCTGCGGGTGTTGAGTGAGGCCGATCTGGAGTTGTGGACGACCATCTTTCGCTCGGGCCGCCTTCCGACCGAAGATGCCTCGGTCACCGAAGCCGACCGCTGAGCAGGCGACTCGATTCCGCAATCGGGGTAGGTAGATTGGCTCGCGCAATAGTGCGTTCCGGTCGCCTTTTTGCCTGACGTCCCACAGATGCTGCTCGAGACTACAGACCGTGGCTTGTACTGCGCTGCCGGCGATTTCTACATCGATCCGTGGCTGCCGGTGGACCGCGCGATAATCACGCATGCCCACGGCGATCACGCGAGCTGGGGATGCAAGTCGTACGTCGGTTCCAGGGATGGCGAGCGGGTGATGCGAACGCGGCTCGGTACGGATGCATCGATTACCGCCGTGCCGTTCGGAGAAGGCTTCTCGAGGAACGGAGTGCAGCTTTCGCTGCATCCGGCGGGTCACATCCTCGGATCGGCGCAGATCAGGGTGGAGCACCGCGGCGAAGTATGGGTCGTTTCCGGCGACTACAAGACGGAGCCCGATCCGACCTGCGCCCCCTTCGAGCCGGTACGATGCCACACATTCATCACCGAATCCACCTTCGGACTGCCTATCTATCGGTGGGCGCCCCAGCGCGAAACCTTCGCCGAGATCCGCGCATGGTGGCGGAGTAACGCAGCGACTGGGAGAGCGTCGGTGCTGTTCGCCTACGCTCTGGGCAAGGCACAACGGCTGCTCGCCGGATTTGTCGAAGCGCCCGAGGGACCTATCTATACTCACGGTGCGGTAGAGCGACTGAACGAGGACTACCGGGCCACCGGCGTCGCGTTGCCCGCCACGACCTACGCCCGTTTGATGCCCCGCGGGCACGACTGGAGTGGCTCCCTGATCGTCGCGCCGCCCTCGGCGCGCGGAAGCACATGGCTGCGCCGATTCGGTTCTCATTCTACAGCGTTCGCATCCGGTTGGATGCGGATTCGCGGCACCCGTCGGCGCCGCTCGGTGGATCGCGGCTTCGCGCTCTCAGACCACGTTGACTGGCCATCACTGCTAGGCGCCATCGCGGCAACGGGAGCGGAGTCCATATTGGTGACGCACGGCTATCGCGACGCAGTAGTTCGCTGGCTCCGCGAACACGGAATGGCCGCGCAGGCCCTGGCAAGCCAGTGGGAAGGAGAGCCGGAAGGGGATCCAGTGTCGGCCGAAGAGGAGTCCGAGGCGTGAAGCGGTTCGCCCGGTTGTTCTCCGAGATAGACGCCAGTACGCGGACTGGTGAGAAGGTCGACGCGATGGTGAGATACTTCACCAGCGCCGCCCCCGCCGATGCAGCGTGGGCGGTGTACTTCCTCAGCGGCGGCCGTCCCAAACGGCTCATTCCCGTCAGGCGCCTGGCGACGTGGGCCGGCGAGGAGAGCGACGTGCCGGACTGGCTGTTCGAGGCGAGCTACGAGTCGGTCGGCGATCTGGCGGAGACGATCGCGCTTCTCCTTCCGAGTGCGACGGCGACGAACGACCAGCCGCTTAGCGAGTGGATAACTCAGCGGCTGCTGCCTCTCGCCTCGATATCCGAGGAGGAGCAACGACATGCGATCGTAGCGGCGTGGAAGGAGCTCGACGGCACGGAACGGCTCGTTCTCAACAAGCTGAGTACCGGCGCATTTCGGGTCGGCGTATCGCAGCAGCTCGTCGTGCGCGCGCTGGCGCGGGCGGGGGGCATCGATGAGGGCGTCATTGCGCACCGCCTTGCCGGTGCGTGGAAGCCGTCGCCTGACGCCTATCAGCGCCTCTTTTCCGGTGATACCGCCGACGCCGACATTTCACGACCATACCCGTTCTACCTGGCCTATCCGCTCGATTCCTCGCTCGAAACGCTCGGCGCGGCCGGCGATTGGCAGGCAGAGTGGAAATGGGATGGCATTCGAGCCCAGCTCATTCGGCGGGAGGGAGAGACCTTTCTGTGGACGCGTGGTGACGAGCTGGTTACCGAGCGCTACCCGGAGATAGCCGACGCGGCGCGTTGGTTGCCGGCCGGAACGGTGCTCGATGGCGAGATCATGCCGTGGCGCGATGGCTCTCCGCTTCCTTTCTCCCACCTGCAGAGGCGCATCGGCCGCAAGACGTTAGGTGTGAAGATCCGTGCCGAGGTGCCGGTGGTGCTCATCGCCTACGACCTGCTCGAGCTCGAAGGCGCTGATGTACGCGACCGTCCACTCGAATGGCGGCGCGCCGGGCTGGGGCGGCTTCTTCTCGACTCGCGCGCCGAGTCGCGAATGATCCTCTCACCTGTCGCCGCGCAAGGCAGTTGGAACGAAGTCCGTGCCGCGCACGACCGGTCGCGAGAGCAGTCCGCGGAGGGATTGATGCTCAAGCGGCTCGACTCGACGTACGGTGTCGGCAGGCGAAAGGGCAGCTGGTGGAAGTGGAAGGTCGCACCGTTCACAATCGATGCAGTGCTCGTGTACGCCCAGGCGGGGAGCGGGCGCCGAGCTTCTCTACATACCGACTACACCTTCGCCGTCTGGGAGGGTGACTCGCTCGTTCCGTTCGCCAAAGCGTATTCCGGATTGACTGATGCGGAGTTACGCAAGCTCGATGGATGGATCAGGCGGCACACCGTCGAGAAGTTCGGACCGGTTCGTTCGGTGAAGCCGGAGCAGGTGTTCGAGCTTGCGTTCGAGGGTATCGCCGAATCCACCAGGCACAAGTCCGGTATCGCCGTGCGGTTTCCGAGAATACAACGGTGGCGTGTCGACAAGACGGCATCCGAAGCCGATACGCTGCAGACGCTGCGTGCCATGATGGAAACAGCGCCGTGACCGGGAGCCTGACGAGCGAGCTGGAGTCGGTGGAGGCCTGGTTCGCGGCGCGCGGGTGGACACCGTTTGCCTTTCAGCGAGAGGTTTGGGATGCCTATCTTGCCGGGGAAAGCGGATTGATTCACGCCGCCACCGGCACCGGCAAGACGCTCGCGGCATGGGTCGGGCCGATGCTGGAATGGATGCGGTGTGAGAGCTTACTGAAGAATGAGCGCTCATCCACGCTGCGGCCGCGTCCTCGCCTGCGGCGGAGCGACGCCCCTGCACTCCGGGTCTTGTGGATCACGCCGCTTCGGGCCCTCGCCGCCGACACGAGAGCGGCACTTGCCGACGCCCAGGCCGCTCTCGCGCCTACCTGGACGGTGGAATCGCGAACTAGCGACACCCCTGCTGCCGCTCGCGCCAGGCAGTCAAAGCACCTCCCCACGGCGTTCATCACCACTCCCGAGAGCCTGTCGCTGATGCTATCCCGGCCTGGCGCGCCTGACGCCTTGCGCGAACTGCGGGTTGTCGTCGTCGACGAATGGCATGAGTTGATGGGCACCAAGCGAGGCGTGCAGGTGGAGCTTGCATTGGCACGATTGCGGCGCACCTGTCCCGGTCTGCGAACCTGGGCGCTGTCGGCTACGATCGGCAATCTCGAGGAGGCGCGCGACACCCTGCTTGGCGCATCACGCTCGAGCGCCCCATCGCGCATCGTGCGCGGTGTGGAGCCCAAGACGGTGATCGTAGATGCAGCGATTCCTCCGATAGTCGAGCGGTTCCCGTGGGCCGGCCACCTCGGCACGCAAATGTTGCCGCAGGTCGTAGCGGCAATCGAAGAGGGGACCAGCGCGATCGTCTTTACAAACACGCGCTCCCAGACGGAGATCTGGTATCAGGCGCTGCTCTCGGCTCGGCCGGAGTGGGCGGGTGTGATCGCGCTGCATCATGGCTCCATCGACAGGCGGCGACGCGAGTGGGTGGAGCAGGGTCTTCGCGACGGACGGCTTCGATGCGTAGTCGCCACTTCGAGTCTCGATCTGGGCGTGGACTTCTCGCCGGTGGACCGGGTGCTGCAAATCGGGAGTCCAAAGGGCGTCGCCCGCCTGTTGCAGCGCGCCGGGCGAAGCGGGCACCGGCCTGGGGCGACGAGCCGGGTGACCTGCGTCCCGACCAACGCTCTCGAGTTGATCGAGATAGCCGCCGCCCGCGATGGAATCAACGCGGGGTCGGTGGAGTCTCGCTATCCGGTCACGCGGCCGTTGGACGTGCTGGTGCAGCACGTCGTGACCATTGCGTTAGGTGGTGGCTTCGAACCGGACGCACTGGCGTCGGAAGTGCGCGAGACGCATGCGTACGCGGGTCTGCGGGATGATGAGTGGGCATGGGTGATGCGGTTCGTCACCAGCGGTGGCGAATCGCTGCGTGCCTACCCTGAGTATGCCAAGGTAGTGCCGAGCGAGGAAGGCTACGTGGTGGAAAATGCCATGGTTGCCCGCCGGCATCGAATGGCGATAGGCACGATCGTGGGCGACGCGCATATTGAAGTGCGCTACCTTCGCGGTCCGAAGCTGGGGTCGGTGGAAGAAAGCTTCGTTGCGCGGCTCAAAGCCGGCGACCGTTTCGTCTTTGCCGGCACTCCGCTCGAATTCGTGCGAATACGCGACATGCAGGCTTGGGTTCGGCGCGCGAAGAACGCGCAAGGGGCGATTCCGCGATGGATGGGGAGCAGGCTGCCAATGTCCGGTGAACTGTCTGCCGCACTAAGAGCGCGGTTAGGCGAGGCGGCCGCCGGTGTGTTTCGTGGAGCCGAGTTGGAGGCAGTCAAGCCGATACTCGACGTGCAGGCTAAATGGTCCCGAATTCCTTCCGTCGATGAGCTGTTGATCGAGCGGGTCAAGTCCAGGGAAGGGAATCACCTGTTCTTCTTTCCCTTCGAAGGGCGCCTCGTGCACGAAGGCCTCGCCGCGCTGTTCGCCTATCGAATTGCCCGCTTGGCGAAGACCACCTTCACGATGGCATCCAACGATTGGGGATTCGAGCTGCTGTCGGTGGACGCGGCTCCGCTCGATCAGGCGTTGGCGAGCGGACTGTTCGATGCGAACGATCTCCTGCGTGACATAACCGCCTCGCTCAATGCCACCGAGATGGCGCGCCGCCAGTTTCGCGAGATTGCTCGCGTCGCCGGGCTGGTGTTCCCCGGCTATCCGCGTTCGGGCAAGAGTGCACGGCAGTTGCAAGCGTCGAGCGGCCTGTTCTTCGATGTCTTTCAACGTTATGACCCCCAGAACCTCCTCCTCTCCCAGGCGGAGCGCGAGGTGCTGGAGCGTCAGCTCGAGAGCAGCCGCCTGGGACGGACTCTGGCGCGCCTTGCGAGAGCGAAGGTCGTGATTACCAGCCCGAAACGCACCCCACCGCTGGCCTTTCCTCTATTGGTGGACCGCACCCGCGAGCGGGTCTCATCGGAGTCGGTGGGTGAGCGGATAAGGAGAATGCAGCTGGTACTGGAGCGCGCTGCCGGATGAGCGAGAGCGCTGTCTCGCTGGATGCCGAGATTGCTGGCGAAATGCTGACGCTGCTCCCGGAGCGGGCCGCCTACTGGCAGCGCAAGCGAACTTTGCTCGTCGCCGATCCGCACTGGGGAAAGGCGGCCTCGTTTCGGGCCGGCGTGATTCCCGTTCCCCGCGGAACGACTACGGGCGGTCTCGACCGGCTGGCGGCAATCGTCTCGGCAACCGGTGCGACACGGATCATTTTCCTGGGCGATTTCCTTCACGCTCGCGAGGGGCGCGCGCTGGAGACGGCGCGAGCACTGGCCACATGGCGGCAGGCGCACGCCGCGCTCGAGCTCGTGCTCGTGCCCGGCAATCACGACCGGCGGGCTGGCCTTCCGGATTCCTCGCTAGGCATGACCTGCCTCGACGCACCGATGTTGGAACACCCGTTCGTGCTTGCCCACCATCCGGTGTCGAGCGTTCTCGGTTACACCCTGGCCGGACATCTGCATCCCGGCGTGTCGTTGACCGGGCGCGGGCGTCTCCGTGAACGCCTTCCCTGCTTCTGGTTCGGACGGGACTACGGAGTGCTGCCGGCTTTCGGGGAATTCACCGGACTCGCGGACGTAAGCCCCGAAGCCGGCGATCGCGTCATGGCGATCGCCGGATCTCAGGTGCTGGAGGTGACACTATCCGTGCGGTGACCGGAGCTTCGGGCGCGATCTCACTCGTCAGGGTCGCTAGGTGCCGCAGAGTGAGCCGACGTCGCTGCCGCTACGATCGCGAGGAAGTTCTTGTAGTCGAGCGGTTTAGCGATGTACCCGTCGCACCCGGCAGCCAGGATCCGCTCCTTATCGCCCTTCATAGCTAACGCCGTCAGCGCGATTACCGGTATGTCCCGTGTGGCCTGGTTCGCTTTCAGCAGTGCCGTTGCCTGCAACCCGTCCATCCCAGGAAGCTGGATGTCCATCAGAATCAGATCGGGGCGCCTCTCTCGCGCCAGCGTCAAACCTGTCTCGGCGTTGGTCGCGGTTATCACTGTATGATCCGCCGACTCGAGAAGGAACGTCGACAACTTCATGTTCGTCTCGTTGTCCTCGACTATCAGGACGGTCGACATATCAGGCGACTGCAGCGCGACGCACCATGGCGCGCCGAACCTCGCCCATGAAGCGCTTTCCATCGAACCCCGCTTTCCCCATGATGCTTGATACGTAGCCATTCAGGCGGGCGCGTTCGGCCTGGGAAATCTCCGAGGCGGTGACGACCACCACCGGTATTGCGGCGGTGTCGAGATTCTCGTTGAGCGCTTCCACCACCTCGAAGCCGTTCATATCCGGCATCATCAGATCGAGCACGATCAGGTCGGGCAACTCCCGTTGCGCCATTTCGATCGCCTCGCGTCCCCCGTACGCGCGGAGAACCGTACTCGCGAGTCCCTGCATGCGAATGGCGATGAGCTCCACCGCACCAGGATCGTCGTCCACGATCAAAACCTTGACCGGATGGTCTTCGGAACCCGAGGAGAGTCCTAACGCTGCCAGCGCGTCCGACAGCTCGGGTCGCGATACCGGAGACTGCATCACGGCGGCAGCGCCTAGCGCGAATCCCTTCATTTTATCAGCAAGAATGGAAATGATTACGACAGGAACGAGCTTCACCGAAGAGATGCTCTTCAGGCGCTTGAGAAATGCCCAGCCGTCCACGTCGGGCATGATGATGTCGATCGTGATCAAGGCAAGCTGTTTCCGCTCGGCGAGGGCCATGGCATCTTCCGCGGTCGCGGCGTGGAGCACAACGAAGCCTTCGGCCTCCAGCTGTACGCGGATCAGCTCCGCCGACTTGTAATTGCTCTCCACCACCAGCGCCGTTCGCGATCCAATGCTTCGCACGCTGGGAGGCGTCAGCGACGGTCTTGGTTTCGCATCGTCGATATCCTGCGCCGAGTGGTTAGGGATCCACACCGTAAAGCGCGACCCCTCGCCGACGGCGCTTTCCACCGCCGCACCTCCGCCGTGCAGCTCGGAGAGCAATTTGACCATGGCCAATCCCAGCCCGGTCCCCTCGAACTTGCGAGCCAGGCCACTGTCGACCTGGGTAAACGGTCTGAACAGCTGCTCGAGCCCTTCGGTGGTCATGCCGATGCCGTTATCCTCGACGCTGATCTCGAGGAAATCCGAAAAGGTGCTCTCGGCTAGCGGCAGCGAGCGTCCGGGCCGGTCTCCGCTAAGCACACCCACGGCGGCGCGCGACACCCTGCGGGCTCGAAGTATCACGTCGCCACCCTCGGCCGTGAACTTGACGGCATTGGACAACAGATTGTAGACGATCTGTTTGACCTTGCGCTCATCGGCATTAATGGAGCCGAGATCATCGACAGCGCGCATTTCCACGCGAACGTGGCGTGCTGCCGCATGTCCTTTGATGATTGATAGGCTGTTTCTGAGGAGTGATGAGACGTCTACGGGCTCGAGGTCGAGAAGCATCTTGCCCGCTTCCACTTTCGACAGATCGAGGATGTCGTTGATGAGCGAGAGCAGGTGTTTGCCGCTCTTGAATATGTCCCCGATGAACCTTCGCTGCTTTTCCGTCATGTCGCCCAGCAACCCGTCGGTCAGCACCTCGGAAAAGCCGATAATGGCGTTAAGCGGTGTCCGAAGCTCGTGGGACATGTTGGCCAGGAACTCGGACTTCATGCGGCTGGCATCTTCCAGCTCGGCGTTCTTCTGCTGAAGCGTCTGCTCGATGCGCTTCAACTCCGTCATGTCGCGCGCTGCCGCGAACACGCCCTGAAGGCGGCGATCGCGATCGTGAAAAGTTGCAGCGTTATACGAAACCACCGTCAGCGTACCGTCCCGCGCGCGCGCCGTAAGCTCGTAATTCGTGACCTTTCCTTCACTGAGTACGCGATTGATGCCCTCTTCGGCACGGTTTGAATCAGTGAAGTAGTTCTTGAAAGGCGCGCCTCTGAGCTCGTCGCGCGTGCACCCCGTCAGGGCTTCCATCTGCTTATTGACGTCGGTGATAATGCCGCGAGGGTCGGTGGCCATCAAAGCGTCGACGTTGCTCTCGAGCAGGGAGCGAGTGTAGAAGTGCTGGTCGCGCAACCGCTGATCGAGCTTCATCCGCTCTTCTTCAACCTGCTGCCGTGCAGTGTTGTCCGTGCCGATGAGCAGATAACCGATGATCGTATTTTGGGCATCGCGTAGAGCGGTGACGGAAACGACGGCGGGAAACCGGCTTCCATCCTTGCGAATGTAAGTGAGCTCGTAGATATCCTCGATTCCGCGCGAGGCCTTGAAGACCAGCGCCTCGAAGCCTGGGGTAATCGGCGTCCCAAGCTCAATGCTCAGCGCCTTTGCACGGACGATCAGCTCCTCGGGATCCGATATGTCGGCCGGCGTGATCCTGTTCATCACTTCGGCGGCCATATATCCGAGCATCCGCTCAGCACCGACGTTGAAAATCTGAATGACGCCGTTTGCGTCGGTGGCAATGCTTGAAAAGTTTGCGCTGTTGAAGATGGCGCTCTGAAGCGCGCCGGTCTTCAGCAACGCCTCAGCCGCCGTGATTTCTAGGTCAGTCGACTGTTTGGTGGCGGGCAATGGTGTCCTCGGGTCCAGCACAGCCGGTCCTGATGCTCCGGGGCGATCCCTCCGCGGCGCATCCCTTGATCGGTCAGGCTGGTAAAAGCGTTGTCAGCGGAAAAAGGCTGCGAAGCTGACGGGAGAGACCTGCACATCTACATGCAAGGAACCAGCCGCGATAATGTTAGCGGCACGGTGCGAAGCAGGGGGCGTTGCGCGGAGCCTCGCTCCTCCGGCCACGATCGCCTTCCTCGCCATCATCATAACGTCACTAGAGCCACCAACCCGCGCTACCCCAAAAGAGCGGGTGGCAGGCACGCCAGGCAACGTTCCGTTAGCCGTTCCGAGGGAGACGAGCTGAGGTGTCGCAATCAAGTAGTTGAACCATGCTCCAGGTGGTGCTGCGGCGGCTCCTACGCGGCGCACACCGCGAGTCCTGGCGCCGCCGGGGACAAGAGCGGAGATTTTCACCCGGTACGGCAAACCCGGACCCGTCTCGAAGGGAACTCGGCAACCATGACCCCAGTCGCGAGACTCCGAGCATCCATGAGAATACTGGTAATCGTGAGCGCAGGCCTCGTCGCGATTGTTCTAGCGGTGGTGGCGATCGGCTACCTGCTCCCGGTGAAACACGACGCGTCTCGCGAGCGCATGTACGCCGCCTCGCCGAGTGCGGTGTTCGCTGCGATATCGACGCCGGCGGACTTGCCGCGATGGCGCCGTGGGGTGAAAAGCGTCGAGCTCCTGCCTGACGAGGCGGGACGGCCGCGCTTCCGCGAGGTCGGCAGCGACGGCGCCATCACCTACGTAGTCGAGGAGCTCGTGCCGGAGCGCCGTATGGTCACGCGGATCGCGGACAAGTCGCTTCCGTTCGGTGGCAGCTGGACTTACGAGCTGATGCCTGCCACGAACGGAACTACGCTGCGCATCACCGAGAAGGGCGAAGTGTACAATCCTGTTTTTCGAGTCATGTCCCGCTTCGTGCTCGGTCATCATCGCACGATCGACAACTACATGGCCGATCTCGACCGGCATCTGGCAGCGCATTCGGCCCGAGCGCGGTAGCGGCAAGGCGTTTTACAACTCTTTCACAAGTCTCTCGCAGCGGGACCGGTGCAGCTCCGTACATTCACCGCATGCACAGCCCGGGTACGCCGTCACATTCGAATTCCTCCAAGCGACTGTTCCGTGACGGAAGAATCGTAACTGCCGCCCTGTTCACGCCGCTTGTGCTCCTCCTGTTCGTGATCGTGATGACATGGCGATCCGAGCGTCGCATTGCTGCCGTCACTGACCGGGTGGTGCACGATTATGCTGCCATCGCCGTGTGGCAGTATGCCCGGCGCGTCAACATGGCGCTTCACGACGAGGTAATGCAGGCATTCTCCGGTGCGCCCGGGATGACGCATGTGCGCTCTGATCCGTCCGCTCCACTGGAGCCGCCTTCCGGCCTTCTCGCTCGCCGCGGTACCGCCGACAACGCATTCCTCGAGCACGCCGAGATAGCATTCACCTATGAAGCCGGCGCCGATCGTCTGGTCACCGCGGGTGCTCCAGAACCAGATCGAACTCGGGAAATGCTGCAGCGGCGGTTGCGCGCTCTCGCACGTGATCGGAAGATCGGAGAGGAGCCACATCACGTGCTGTTCGACAGTTCCGGCGGTCGCGACTACGCCGTCGCTCTTTGGCTGGTTAGGCACACAGAGGGCGACGCCGCGGTGGCCAAAGGCATTCTGGTGGAAGCCGGGGCGCTGGAGAATCTCTTTCGACGTGTGATAAGCCAAGCCGACCTGCTGCCCGCTGTTGCCGGACGTCGGGTGCTCGAAAGCGCCGATCTCGCCCTTCGACTGACGCGACGCGATGAGGCCGTCGTGTTCGCGACACCGCTGCCGCTCGGCACCACGGCGGCGACCGATACTTCGGGTATTCAGGGAGGCGCCTTACGCGCGACACTTGACCTGCCACCGGAGTTGGTCGCGGAGCTGCTCGTAGGCGGAGCGCCGCAATCGCTGATTCCAGCGCTCCTGCTGATCCTGCTTGTATCCGGAGGTTTCGCGGCCACTGGACTCGTGCACCACAGGCGCAGCCGGGCGCTGGCACAGGCGAGGGCGCGGTTCGTCGCCAATGTTTCGCACGAGCTCCGAACTCCGCTCGCCCAGATATCGATGTTCGCCGAGACGCTACATCTGGGTCGGGAGCGCGGTGAGGGCGAACGGCGTCGGTTTGCCAGCATCATGTTCCTGGAGGCGCGGCGACTGACGGCGCTTGTCGAGAACGTGCTCCGATTTTCACGGTCGGAGCACGGCGCACCCAGCTTGCGCCTTCGGCGACACGCCATCGGTGAGATCGTGGCGAATGCGGTGAGCACCTTCGCACCGATTGCCGAAGGGGCCGGCGCATCGATCGAAGTAATGGCCGGGAAAGAGCTATGCGCTTCCGTAGATGCGGCGGCCTTTCACCAGATCGTACTCAACCTGCTCGACAATGCGGTGAAGCATGGGGGTCGGAACAGCAGCGTCCATGTATCTGCCTGCCTGAAGGACGGCATGGCGCTGGTTATGGTTGATGACTCGGGACCGGGAATTCCGGTGTCAGGCCGTGAACATGTCTTCGAGCCGTTTTTTCAGCTCCAGGGCCATAACGTCGCGGGTGCCGGCATCGGCCTGTCAATAGTTCGCGACCTGATTGTCGCTCACGGAGGTCGTGTGTGGGTCGAGGAGTCGCCGCTGGGCGGTGCGCGAGTGATTGCGGCGTTTCCGGCTGGAGAGTCCGAGATCGTAACAGGCGAATCCCCTCGTGCGCACGTCCTCGGATGAGACGAATTCTCATCATCGAGGATGAGCCCAACCTCGCGCTGGGATTGCGCGCAAACCTGGAGGTTGAGGGATACGATGTCTCGGTCGCGGAATCTGGCGAGGCGGCTCTACACTCTGCCGACGCCGGCCGGTTGGATCTGGTGATACTCGACTTGATGCTACCCGGCATCGATGGTTTCGAGGTTCTATCGAGGCTCCGAGCTCGTGGAGTAGATGCACCCGTGCTGATACTCAGCGCCAGAGCCGACGAGATCGACAAGGTTCGTGGCTTCCGTGCAGGCGCCGACGACTACGTCACGAAACCCTTCGGCGTTATGGAGTTGTTGCTCCGCGTGCAGGCGCTGCTTCGCCGCTCCTCGCCTGAGAGCCCGTCTCGACAGGCTTGGCGCTTCGGTGATATAGAAGTTGACGCCGAGCGTCGATCGGTGTTGCGCGCCCGTGAGGAGGTGGCGCTGACTCCCCGTGCGTTCGAGCTCCTTCTGGCGTTGCTGGCCAATGCCGGGGCTGTCATGGCCCGGCACGAGCTGCTCCGTACGGTATGGGGTTACGACAGCTCCGTGACCACGCGCACCGTCGATGCGCACGTAGCCGAGTTGCGGCGTAAGCTCGAGGTGAATCCCGCCGAGCCGCGACACATCCTGACGGTTCACAAGGTCGGTTACAGGCTGCGCACCTAACCTCTCACGTTTCGCGTACGAGTCCTTCACCACGTGAGGGCTGCTCTTCCGGATATTGAATCCACCTGCAACCGGAGAGCACCATGCACTGGGTTACAACCGCAGCACTAGCCGCAGTCCTGACCGTACTTACCGCTCCACCGGCGCTAATTAGCCAAACGCGCACCGCTGTCCCGCCAGCGTCGACATCGGAGGCGCGCGGGCCCGAGCAGCCGCGGCGTGAAGACTGGCAACGAGTGCCGGACATCTTCGCCGCACTGGGAGCGAAGCCGGGCAGCCGTATCGCCGATCTCGGCGCGGGCGAGGGTTGGCTGACGCTTCGCCTGGCAACACGAGTTGAGGGTAGTGGGCGTGTATTCGCGTCGGACATAAGCGAGCGCGCTCTGTCAACGCTCGCTGAACGGCTCGACAGCGCTGGTGTGCGCAACGTGGAGCTAATGCTGGCGGAGGTCGATGATCCGCGACTGCCGCATGGCTCTCTGGATGGCGTGGTCATCCTGAATGCCTATCACGAGATGACCAAGCGGGTGCCGGTTCTCGAGGGTGTAATGCGGGCGCTGAAGCCCGGAGGGGTGCTGGTGATCGTGGATAATACCCCGCCCGATTCGCTGCAGACACGCAGGGAGCAGACGGCACGGCACACGCTCTCAATCGAGCTCGCACGCGATGATCTCGAGGCCCAGGGGCTCGAAATCGTCTCCAGCGACCCAGCCTTCATTACGAGAAAACTCGAGCAGCACACTCATCGCGAGTGGATGCTGGTTGCGCGGCGGCCTCCTCGATGACACGGGGCCAGGCCCGCTTTCGTACAGCTGACGGAATAGCCTTGGTCGTTACCAGCGTCGTGGGTGCAGGAATATTCACGGTGCCGGCCTACGTGGCGAGCCTGGCTGGAAGTTCCTGGTTGATACTCGCGTTATGGGCCGCAGGGGGGTTGATGGCAATGGCTGGCGCCCTCTGCTATGCGGAGTTAGCCGCACGGTGTCCCCGCGGTGGCGCGGAATACGTCTACCTTCGTGAAGCGTTCGGCGACACCGTAGGCTTTCTATCCGGCTGGACGTCGTTCATTGCGGGCTTCTCCGGCGCGATTGCCGCGGCTGCGGTGGGTTTTGCCGCGCATCTCGCCGACGCATTGCCTAGCGGTTTCCTGGGCAGCTACCTGCGTGTGACCATTGGCCCGCTTACAGCAGCGGTGTCAACCCGGAGCCTGGTGGCGCTGGGATTGATCGGCGTCTGCACCGGAATCAGCATCGGGGGCGTGCGGATGGGAAGAATCGCGACCAATGCACTTACGTTATGCATTGTTGGCGGCATTCTTCTGCTCGCATGCGCCGGCATGTTTCGGCCAGCGGGTTTGGCCACACCGGCCGCTGGAGTGGTGACGCTGGGCGCAGCGTCGGCGCTCGTTCCGATCTTTTTCACGTACAGTGGGTGGAATGCCGCGGCCTATGTCGCAGCCGAGTACCGTAATCCATCTCGCGACGTTCCCCGGGCGCTGATCGGCGGCACGCTCGTAGTCACCCTGCTGTATGTCGGAATCAATTACGTCATGCTGGATGTCGTCCCGATCTCCGGGATGGCATCATCCTACGCACCCCTCGCCGCCATGGGGCGCGCCCTTCTTGGCTCCACCGGCTCCACTGTCGTCACGATGCTGGCTTTGACGGCCCTGGCAAGCAGCGTCTGCGCGATGGCCATTACTGGTCCCCGCATATACGTGGAGATGGCCGCTGACGGCGCACTACCGGCGGCATTTGCTGCGAAGGGATCGGTCCCGCCGCCTATCGCGGTGATCGCCCAAAGCCTGTGGAGCGGAGTACTCGTACTTACCGGTACTTTCGAGCAGATCGTCACCTATACGGGTTCTGCGATCGTTCTATTCAGTGGCGGAGCAGTGTGCGCACTCTTTGTCCTGAGGCATAGGCACGGGCGCCCCCGCACTTTCGCCGTGCCGGGGTACCCGATCGTTCCGCTGGCTTTCATCGCCTGTGCCTTTCTCATCTCGGCCGCGAGCTTCCGCTACCAACCGTTGCCCTCACTCCTTGGTGTTGCGCTGATCGCTGCCGGAGTACCTTTTCGCCGTGTTAGCCATGCAGTAGCAGTGTCGCGAACAGCATGACTGGCGATATTCCTAACTACATGGCGCGTCAAAAGCTCGAGTAAGTGTTGACAGCGCCGCAATCACTCGGCGCGCAAGGCGATCGCCGGATCCAGGCGGCTAGCGCTCCGGGCGGGAAGCCAGCTCGCCACGAGCGTCACCGCCACCAGTAATGCGGCCACCGCCGCAAACGTCGATGGGTCATGCGGACTCACCCCGAAGAGGAGTCCGCTCATCAACCGGGTCAGCGCGAGCGCCGCGGCCAAACCGATCGAAGCGCCGAGCAGGCTCATGGCTACACCCTGCCTGACGACGAGTCCGACGATGTCGCGCGGTTGCGCGCCGAGCGCTACCAGGATGCCTATCTCCTGATTCCGCTGCTGCGTAGTGTATCGCATGACGCCGTACACCCCCAGTGTCGTAAGGAGCAGAGAGAGTCCGGCAAAGGTTCCGAGCGCGAGCATTGCCAGCCGCTGCGGGGCGAGCGATCGCTCGATCCGCGCTTGCATCGTCTGGATATCATACGCCGCAAGGTTGGGATCGAGCTCTCGGATCTCCGAGCGTACCTGGTTCGTTACCGAACCTGGCGGAAGCGCGCTGCGTGTCACGACCGACGCCGTACT